>JADLEA010000345.1 GCA_020846365.1 Bacteroidota bacterium | reverse complement strand
GAATCCGCCGCCGCATCGTGGCGTACCGGAATTCGGTCCACCAGTCCTTCCGGTCCCGGGGATCCCGGCATGTCACGAGATGCACCCGCCGGGGATGCGCGTCCTGCGCAAGCGCAGTCAGGACGGTGGGGTCTTGCGAGTGGAAGATCCGCGCTGGAGACGCGCGCAGAAGCCGCCTGGCTTCCTCCGGCCTCGTCACGGGAAAACTCCGCACCTTCACGGCGTTGATGATCTCTTCGGGTTCCTGCCCGTGCCTCCGCGGAACGATGACTTCCACTTCCCACCCGTGTCCCGCCAGCATTTCGGCAAGTTTCCGGGACATGCTCCCGAAACCGCCGTAGGTCCCCCACCCAAAATACTGGCTGGTCAGAATACAGACGGGGATGCCGGAAGCGTCGCTCATTTCTTTTTTCGATTGCGCGGAGACGTGCGGATCACTTCTTCGCAGACATCCAGATATTCCTTCGTTATGGCCGGCCAGGAGAATCCCTCGGCGGCTGTCCGCGATGCGCTTCCCATGGTACTCCGGAGCTGCGAATCCTCCGCCAGGCGAACCAGCGTTTCCGCGAGCGCTTGCGTGTCCTCCCATCCCACGATGAAGCCGTTCTCCCCCGGGCGGACAAGTTCCGACGAGCCGCCCGTGTCCGTCACCACGACCGGCAAGCCGGAGGCCATCGCTTCGAGCAGAGCCATCGACATCCCTTCGTTCTGCGATGGGAGAACGAACACGTCGGCGTGTCTGTAGATTTCCGGCATTGCCTCGCGCGGGACGAAGCCGAGGAAGGCCACATCGGACCCGAGCCCGAGTTGCTTCGCGCGTTCACGCAAAGCAGTATCCGCATCGCCTGTCCCCGCGAGCGTGAGCCGGATTCTCGGCCGGAGCTCCTGCGGCAGGCGGGCGAAGGCATCGAGGAGGTGGTGTTGTCCTTTCCGTTCGATCAGCCGGCCTACACAGAGCACATTGATGCCGTATTCGATTTGCCGGCCGGTGCGGGGTGAGAACAGGCGCGTATCCACACCGTTGTGAATGATGCGGATATCCTGTTCGGGCAGGAAGGCGTGCGCCATTTTCCGGTGTGCCTCGCTGATGGCGATCACTGCCCCGGCATCTTTCCACACGCGTTTCAGCACGGGAGAGAGGATGGGATAGAGGGGCTTGTACCGCGTTTCAAAACCCGGCACGTCGGGTCCCTGAAGTGACACGACATACGGGAGCCCGGCACAGGTGCGGAGCGCCCTGCTCATCGCACCGGCGGGAACGCCGGCGAATGCGAACGAAAGGTCATACGCCTTCTGCCGCGCGAGCTGCTTGCCCCGGCGGAGTCCACGCACAGCGTACCGCATCAGCTCCCGGTTGGTCGCATGGTGGATGTTCCGGTTGTCCACGGGGACCTTGTACAGTGCGATCCGTTCGGAGAACTGCTCATGCTCGTAGGTCGATGCCGTGCGGGACGACGTGATCAGATCCACGTGCACTTCGGGGTAGTGGGAGAGTTCCTCGAAGAGGTGGAGATTGACGACCCCCGTTCCGCCTCCGAGGGGCGGGAACTCATTGTCAAACATCAGGATGGTGATGCGTTCTGTCTCCTGATCACTTGACTGATGATGAAGAGCGGACGCCGTTTCACTTCATCGGAAATCCGTGCGACATATTCCGCCATCACGCCGATGGTGATAAGCTGCACGCCCGCGAGAAAGAAGATCGCCACCACAAGCGTGGTGAAGCCGGGGGGATCCAGCGCGAACAGGACTTTCTTCAGCATGTAGTAGGCGGCAAGGATCAGCGAAGAGACCGATACGCCCACGCCCAGGACGGAGATCAGCCGGAGCGGCTTGTAGCTGAACGAAAGAAGGCCGTCCAACGCGAGAAAAACCAGCTTCCGGAACGTGTACTTCGGTTTCCCGGCATGCCGCGCAGACCTGTCGTACGGAACGCCGATCTGGCGGAACCCCAGCCAGCTCCGGATGCCGCGGAGGAACCGGTTCCGCTCCGGCATGCGCACCAGCAGATCCACCACACGGCGGTCCATGACGCAAAAATCCCCCGCGTCAAGAGGAATATCCGCGCGGGTAAGCCAGTGCAATAAGCGGTAGAACGCAGCGTATGCCGCGCGCTTGAAGATGCCCTCTTTCCTGTTCCGCCGGATGGCATACACTACGGAGTACCCTTCCCTCCATTTCGCGATGAAGCCGGGGAGGACTTCCGGAGGGTCCTGGAGGTCGCCGTCCATGATTGCCACCGCCTGTCCGCGGCTGTATTCGAGGCCGGCGCTGATGGCAACCTGGTGTCCGAAATTGCGCGAGAGATCCAGCACGACCACCCGCGCGTCCTGCTGGGCCAGAATGCGGAGCTGGTCCCCCGTCGAGTCGGTGCTGCCGTCGTTCACGAACAGGATCTCATAGGAAGCGACTGCGCCTGCAAGTGCGGCGGTGAGCCGGGCATAGAGTTCGGGCAACACTTCCTTCTCGTTGAAGACGGGGATCACGACGCTGAGCTCCGGCCCTGTGCGGGGCGGCGTCATGTCGGACGGCCACCGCAGGGTCTGCTCATGCGACACCGCGGTGGCCAGTCTGCGACAGAATTCCAGCGCCTCGACCGGATCGGTCGTGGGGATGGGCTGGGGGGCGGACACGACGTCTCCCGTCACTCTTTCTGCTGTTTCTTCCACTCTTCGTACTTCTGCACTTCGCTGTCCAGATCCTTGTACGCCTCGGAGGCGCGGAATTTGGTGTAGAGTTCCTTGTTCTTCTTGATCTCGTCAAGGAGCGCGGCATTCGCGACGCCGAGAGGGAGTTCCATCAGCACATACGCGCGCCACATCGTGCCGTCGCGCACGGTCCGCTGGTCCTTCATGCGGCTGCCGTTCATTGTCGTGGACACTACAAGCTTCGTGGCCTGTGTGAACTGCTGCAGGAGCGTGGCTTCCTGCCCGGTACCGGTCTCCTCCTCAAAGCGCTTCTGAAGAGCGTTGACCTTGGTCTCGACGATCCGGCCGAGCTCAGCACGGGCTCCGGTCGTGGCCTTGTCAATGGCAATCTGCAGATCCTGCGACACCGCGGTATTGGCTGACCGGGCATACAGGGCTTCCTGAGGTGCATTGGGGTACCAGTCGGGGATATCCCCCGTCGATGTCGCCTGCATCGTCTCCGGTCCGCCCCCGCATCCGGCAAGCAGCACCAGCGCCATCAGCATGAATCCTGTCGCTAGAAATAGACGCATACAAACCTCCTTGCGAATGTGAACGGTGACTGTGTTTGTCCTGACAACACGCTGCTATTCCAGTGCCTTCTTCATTTCCTGAAGCACCACGTCCGCCACGCTTTTCCCCATCTTCTCCAGCAGCTTCCTTCCGGCGTGGTCGTACGTCGCGCCGGCTTCCTTTTCATTCTCCATGTTGACGCTTCCCAGCACCATCCCTGTCTTGCAGTCGATGATGCGAATGACCGCCCGGCCGGAACCGAAATACATCTGCGGATAGGGATTGCTCCGCTCCACGGTGCTGACCTCTCCTACGATCGCGACGTCCGCACTCTTCCCCACCGAGGTTACCAGATCGTTGTAGCTTGCGGTGGCCAGGAGATCCTGGATCTGCGCGGGGGTCAGTCCGGCAAGGGCTTTGGAATCCTCCACGATGGTGTAGCGGCCGCCGAGCAACCGGCGCTGTATCTCTTCCTGCACGGCCGATTGGGCGCGGCGCGATCCCATGTTGGTCTCCAGGATCCGGATGGCCACGGCAATGTTCGTGCGGCTTCGCATCCGGAACGTGTAGTCCACATACGACGTGGACCAGCACCGCGTGAGCTCGGGCGACTGCGCCGCAAGAACGGCAACACCCTGGAGCCCCAGCGTGAGCCGGATCCGATTCACCGCCTCACCGCTCAGGACTTCGAGCACGGGCATGCTGAACTCCCCCGTGGAGGAAGTCCGTGCCTCTGCCGTCACCCGGCCTGTAGCGGGAGGGAGGAACGCTGCAGCGATGACGGCATTGGCGACCGGATATGTGCCACGATCGGACCGGAAGAGAAGGCGTCCCTGCAGAGGGACCGCGAGCGCCTTCGACCGCTCGGCATCCTGGTTATCTCCTCCCAGAATTTCGAACTGGAGCCGGCTGAACATCCCGCACACTTGTGTGTTCAGGACAGGCAGGATGGGAACAGATGCCCCCGTCCCTTCAAGTGAAGCCGAGATGGTGCGGTCCAATGCAGCTTCGGCCAGCGTCACGACCTTGATGGCTTCCATCAGTTGTCCGAAAGCCGTGAAGGGATCGTTGCGCTCGAGGGCTCTCCGCGCGCCGGCGTGGTAGATGCGCGCTGAGGCAAGCGCATCTTCCATCCGCTCCCGGAACCGGCGCTCCACTTCCGCCTGCGATATCGCGCCGTAGGCGTAAAGCGTGCCGGTGTCTTCGTCGAACCACCGTTCCAGGAGTATCCCCTCCAGCGTCGCGGTGGTCAGCTGCTCGGTAGTGGACGCGTATGCATCAGCGACGGTGATCTCGGTATTCGAAGCGGTTTCCTGAATCGCGCGCGTAACGGTGCTGGAGATGCGAACCCGGATCTGCGCGGCGATCTGCGCGCGGGCTTTGCCTGACGCATCGTCCCAGTCCGCCGCCCCGTCTCCGGTTACCTTCGTGATGCCCAATCCCTGATACCAGCCGGTGCGCTGGGGGAGGTTGGGAAGTTCGGAGGCCCAAGACGGCGCATCCTGCGCCATCGACCGTGTGCCCGTGAGAACAAGTGCGCATCCTGCTGCGATGATCGCCAGCCGGCGCGCGAACGTTGATGTACGATGGGCGATGTTCATTGTGCTATGGTGGACACCAGCATGTTAATGGCATCGTAGATATCCTGATCGCGGCATTCCTCACAAATCACTTCGCGCCCCTTCAGCACTTTCCCGGTTTCGACGGAGATCAACCTCACGGAGAACACCATGCTGCTGCCCAGTTTTCCCACATTCCCCAGCAGCACCACGTCGGCCTTGAGAATCTTGCCGATGCTCACGCCTTCTTCCTCCGTCAATCCGCTCAGCTGAAATTGCTGTTCCTTCAGGATGGTCTCGATCCGGTTTCTCTCGACCAGCGTGATATAGTCGAAGTTCGCGAGGGCGTTGGAGATCGAGCTGAGGGTAATCTCTGCCACATCGGGGGCGACGCCGCGCGACTCGAACGAGAGGATGGCCATCTTCACCGGCTCGCCTTCCGTCAGCGCGGGCTTCGTGCTGCCACGCGCGCGGATGCGTCCGGACAGCGACGGGAGCGAGGATGTCGCGACACTCGCCTCTCCCTTGAAATCGATCGCCCAGACAGCGACAGTTCCGCCTTCTCCGCCCGCCGCCAGCCAGCGGTTATCGTCGGACACCGAGAGCACGAGCGGCGTCCGGTCCATGGTGACGACGCTCCCCTGTTCCCCTTTGCGGAGATCCACGAGGGCGATGGTGTTGTCTTCGTCACCGCAGACTGCGAGGTGGTCGTTCCCCGGACCCATGGCCATCCGCTCCACCGTCGAAGGGATCTTTACGCGCTTCACCTCCGTGCCGCTCGACCAGTCATAGGCGATGAGCATGGACCGGCGTTCCAGGTCGCGACCGCTCTGAATTCCGCCCTTTGGCAGGGCCACCTCTTCGAGCGATACGGCGAAGACGTTGGTCGCGCGGTTCGTCGCCGCCGCGTGGACGATCGCCCGCGATCCGTGCAGTTCCCCGCCGGCCAGCACCATGCTCCGGAGCGGCTTCATGGTCGCCGGATTCCAGCTGTGCACATCGCCGTACGGAAGCACGGCCACAAGCTGCTGCCCGAGACGGTCGAAGCCAATAAACAGAACGTCCTCCAGCTTGTCCGACGCCTTTATGGTTCCCACCGGCACCTGTGCCTTGAGGTCAAAGATCTCGATCTGCTCGTCGCTGTTCGCGACCGCCAGGTAGCGCTTTCCTGCATCGACGGTAATGCGCACCGGGGTTCCCTTCGTACCGAACGACACTCCTGCATTCCCTTTTAACAGGTCAACGACCACGACATTGCCGCGCTGGTCCACCGCGACGTAGCTCTGGTCGTTGGTGAGAAACGAAAGGAAAAGGATTCCATTGTCCATCCGCGTGGAGGTCGTCGATACTTTGCGCGAAAGGTCCCAGCATTGCACACCGCCGGATTCGTCTCCGGACAGGAGGAGGTTCCCGTTGGACGAAAACGAGAGCGCAGCAACGTCGTTCTCTCCCTCCATGGCGAATACGCCGTGTGCGGTCAGGCGCATGTCCTGGGCGGATGCGGCCAACAAGGGCATGCATATAAAGGAGAAGAGAATGGCCCGGAGCGCGGAATGCCGGGCGGTTCCGGTGAGACGGCTACAGTGTGAGTTGATCATCGAGAGGGGCTCCCTGGTCCATAGAAAAACACGGGTGCCCGCAGGAGGCGGAGCGGCCGCCATCTGCGGGCAACCCGATATCCGGGCAATAGACCTGCTACAACAGGAAGCTGAGGCCGACCGCGAAGAGGAGAATTCCCCCTTCTCCTTCTGTGTTCAGCGTAAACAGGTAGTTCCCGCTGAAGTCCACGGCCGCCTTCCTGGCAAAGAAGTACTTCAACCCCGCGTTGATACCGACGCTTCCCTTGTCATCGGAATTGCTGAAATCCTGTTTGAAATACTGCGCGCCGAAGTAGGGCACTGCTTTGGCATTCCGCGAGAGGAACGAATAGACGAAAAATGCAGTCGTGCCAAATGTGGTCTCCGTCTCGGTGTTTTCCTCGAGCGAGAGCGTGGTCGTATTGAGAGTCTGGGTTGTCGTCGTCGTGATCGTCAGGGTGGGCCCGACGCCGACCTGAAGGTTGTCGGTGATATACGGTCCGATTTTGGCCGCAATGCTCCCGGAACCGAACGTGATGTCGGATCCGACGGTGGTAAAATAGTAGCCCTGGAACTGCAGCTCGACGTCTCCGCGTTGCTGCTGGCTGTACGCCGGAACGGCAAGGAGGATGAGGATGAGCACGAGGCATGCAGAAACAAGTTTCATGGGTTCCCTCAAAGGTTGTGAGTGTTCACATCGTGCCTATGTCGTTGAACGGGAAGAATGTACGTCATTCCGCTTCAACAAGCAAATGACGGAAACTTGCCTTTTTTCAACGGATCCCGTATGTTTGTGCCTGATGATCTCACTCCGGTCGATCGCGGATACCCTTCAGAAATCCCGCCGCGCCAGGGTCGTCACCGTCGCCCTCATGGGCGCCGGAATCGGCCTGGGCCTGTCCGCAACCCCACTTTTCGACACGCTAGAGCTTCAGACTCTGGACCTTCGATTCCGCTACGGCGCGCACGCCGAATGGGCCGACACCTCGATCGTGATGATCGCCGTGGATCAGAACAGTCTGGACTTCATTGAACGGAACTGGGGCATGAAGTGGCCCTGGCCCAGGGAGTACTACGGGCTGCTCCTGGAGTACCTCGAACGGGGCAAGCCCCGGCTGGTGGCGTTCGACTACGACTTCTCTCAACAGGATGTGGACCGGCTGGAAATCGACGGCGCCGAATCAGACAGGGCATTCGCCGAGGCCATGGCAAGGGCTGGAAACGTGGTCCTGGGGTTAAGCCTGAGCATACAGGAACCGGGCGACCAGCCGGGCGACTCGGTGCTGGCCAGACACTATGGGCCGACCGTGTCGCTTCCCGGTGAACTCCCCCGGTATGACCGCGCAGGTGCGCCACTCCTCCTCTTCCAGGATGCCGCCGCGGGACTCGGAGTCACGAACTTCAGCGCGGACGCCGACGGCATCGCACGTCGTACACCGCTGGTCTATTCCTATCGCTCAAATCCTCTGCCGCACTTCGCCCTGGCCTGCCTTAGAGCCATCCATGGCGCGGGCGAGGGGCCGGCTGGCTCCCCGACAACTGAGCGGCCGCACTACGGTGAGGCAAGCGTTCTTCAGGACGGATCACTTGACCAGGAAGGCAACCGCCTTGTGTACTGGTACGGCCGGGGAGGTCCGGAAGGGGTGTTCCGATACTACTCCATCCATTCCCTGATCCTCTCCGCCGCCAAGATGCGTCAGGGGCTCGCACCCGACGTGCCGCCGCACCACTTCCGGGACAAGAAGCTGATCGTCGGGGGGACAGCCGCCGGGTTGTACGATTTCAAGCCGACCCCCTTTACGTTCCTGGAGCAGTACCCCGGCATGGAAATCCAGGCCACGCTCTTGAGCAATCTTCTCAACGGGCACAGCGTCACGCGGCTTCCGTGGTGGCTTGGTGCCATCCTCACGATCCTGCTTGCCTTCGGCACCGCCTTCATCTTCTTCCGCGTCCACCGCATTGCCCTCGCCTTCCTTCTCGTTCTCGGGCTTGGGGCGCTTTCTGTCGCCACGGCCATGCTGGCATTCCGGGCCTCCTCATCCTGGATTCCTGTTGTGATTCCGGTGTTCGGGATTGCCACCACGTATGCCCTCGCGGCGGTGGAGAGCTACGCCATCGAAGGGCGGCAGAAGCGCGTCCTCCGCAAGGCCTTTAATCGGTACTTCAGCCCGAACGTCGTCGCCGACATTCTCGAGAATGCGGACCAGCTGGAATTGGGAGGGAAGACCATCGAGGCGACGGTGTATTTTTCCGACATCAAGGATTTCACCTCCATCGCCGAGAAGTTCACTCCGAAAGATCTCGTCCACTTCCTCAACGAATACTTTTCGCTCGCAAGCGACGTGATCCTGAAGAATGAAGCCATGCTGGACAAATACATCGGCGACGCGATCATGGCCATCTTCGGGGCGCCCATCCCGCGTGCGGACAATGCGACGGTGGCCTGCCTTACGGCACTGGAGATTCAGTCGGCGCTGGCGGCGCATCATGCGCGCCCTGACCGGGATCCCAAGATGCCAACCTTCGTGACGCGCATCGGATTGAACACGGGCAAGATGGTGGTCGGGAACATCGGGAGCAACAGCCGTCTGGACTACACCGCCATCGGCGACACGGTGAACCTCGCATCGCGCCTGGAAGGGGTCAACAAGCTTTTCGGCACCACGATCCTCATCAGCGAAACGACGCACGACCAGGCGCGCGACGCGATCGTTGCCCGCCAGCTTGATTTCCTTCGCGTCAAGGGGAAAGCTATCCCCGTGCGCATCTACGAACTGCTCGGCGCCCGCGGCCAGGTCCCGCCCGCTGTGCTGGAAAAGATCGCGCTGTTCGAGGAAGCAATCGCCCTTTACAGGCACCGCAAGTTCACCGATGCTTCATCACTCTTCCAGAAGGTGCTGACGCTCGATCCTCACGACGGTCCATCCACCACGTTTGTGCAACGCTGTGCCGAACTTGAACGCGTGGAGCTGCCGGAAGATTGGGATGGAGTGTTCACGCTGACGTCCAAATAAACCGGGAGGCGGTCGTTATGAAAACGTACATGGTGTCTCTTGCCCTGGTGTTGGCGATCTGTGCGGGCGAAGCCGCGGAGACGGCCTACACAAAGCGCGCCGACAATTACGTCCGGGAGGGGCCGGGATCGTATTTCGCGCTCATCGCCGTGGTCCCACAGCATTCCGTCGTCACCATCCAGGAACACAAAGCGAGCTGGCTCAAAGTCCGCCTCTCCGACGTCAAGAGCGGATGGATGTCTGCCAACTGCCTCACAGAAGGAAAGCCCGCGGCCGCGCGCCTGGTCGCGCTGGAAAACGTGTGGAGTTCGCCCAAGGCGTCGCGCGCCGGCGTCACGGCCGCCATCAGGGGCTTCGCCGAGAAACGCGACAAGACGCCTCCGGGGAGCGTGGAGACGGTTCTCAAGAACTCCATCAAGACCTTCGACGCTGAACAGTTTGCCGGGTTCCGTGAGCCGCTGCTGGCGCCGCGACCGGGCCTGGCAGAGATCGTCTCCCTGGAGGACCTCGATCTGCCCCCTCTTGAATTCGATGCGGGCATCGGCGAACAACAGATCGGACTCGGCGTCGCTGCGCGGCTCGGGGCAAAGGGTTTCGTCACGAACCGCAACCTGGTCCAGTACACAAACATGATTGCCGTCGCGCTGGGCGAGGAGTCGCCCGTGTATGATTGGGATTTTTCCTACTTCATCCTCGACGAGCCGACCGTGAACGGCTTCGCCCTCCCCGGCGGGTACGTGTTTGTGACGAAGGGCGCACTGGCAATGTGCGCGGACGAATCTGAATTTGCCGCCATCATCGCCCACGAGATGGCCCATGTGTTCCGCCGCCACGGCATGCAGGAGATCGCAAAGCGGAAGGTCCACATCAAGGCAGACGAAGCGTTTATGGAGCTTGAGGAGGAAACCGGGGAGAAATCCGCGGAGGAAGCGGAGATGGACGAACTGGTCAGCAAGACGTATGAACAGATCGTCGCGCCACGCCTTTTTGCCTACGAGCTGGAGGCCGACAAGATCGCCGCGGTCATGCTTGCACGCGCCGGGTATGATCCCCACGGGCTTGTGAGGATCGCGGAGAAAGTCGCGCGCGTCCCGCGCGAGAAGCCGGGCTTCTTTGATCCGGGGTACATGTCGCCCGATCACCTCAGCGAACGCGCAATCGCGATACAGAAGTTTGTCGAAGCCCATTTCGCGGAAGCGAAGGGGGGTGCCCGTATGCAGGAACGTTTCGCCAAAGCCACGGCCGGCATACGGTAAAAAAGGAAATCTCCATGCATGCTCTCGAGTGTGAACAACTCACGAAGGTGTACCGCAGCGGTATCCGGAACAAACGGGAAATCCGGGCCCTCCAGGAAGTCTCCATCGCCGTAGAGAGCGGACAGATCTTCAGCCTGCTCGGACCCAACGGAGCGGGAAAAACAACCTTCGTGAAGATCCTCCTGTCTCTCACGCATCCTACCGGAGGGCGGGCCCTGGTGCTGGACCGCCCCGTCACGGAGTCCCGCGTGCGCCGGCGCGTCGGGTACCTGCCGGAAAACCACCGGTTCCCGGCCTATCTGACCGGCGAACAGGTGATGATGTCCTTCGGATCGCTGGCAGGAGTGCACCGCTCCGCTCTCTCCGGACGCATCGACCAGCTGCTTACGCTCGTCGGCATGCAGGAATGGCGCAAGGTGAAGGTGCGGAAGTACTCCAAAGGGATGATGCAACGCCTCGGATTGGCGCAGGCGCTGGTGAACGACCCGGAACTCGTCTTTCTGGATGAACCCACCGACGGCGTGGATCCCGTGGGACGGAAGGAAATACGCGACGTGTTGCGCAATCTCCGGGAGCAGGGAAAAACGATCTTCCTCAACTCCCACCTCCTCTCGGAGGTCGAACTCGTCTCCGACCGCGTCGCCATACTCGACAAGGGGAAGCTTCTCAAAGTTGGAACTGTTGAGGAGCTGACCACCACCGAATCCTCATACACGATCGGCTGTCAGGGACCTCTGCCCGATGCGCTTCGGACAGAGGCCGACGCGAGAGTCCTTGGCGTGACGTTCTCGGCCGAGGGAGTCGTGGCCCATGTGGCCGACCCGGCCGCCCTCAATGCCGTGATCGACCTGCTGCGGAAGCATGGCGTGCTCATAACGTCCGTGACACCGCAACGCAGCACGCTGGAAGAGTCGTTCATCAACCTGATCAAACGGGAGATCCCTTCATGAGCATCCTCGTTCTGATCCGGCTGACGCTCCGCGAGCTGTCTTCGAAGGTCACCATGTACATCCTCGCGGGAATCTCGACCCTCGTTCTCCTCGGGCTTGCCCTTGCGGTATCGGTGGATTCCATGGCGGACGGCGAGGTGCTGAAGCTGTTCGGTCAACAGGTGAGTCCCCCTGTCCCGCTCGAAGAGCTGGCAAAAGCCGTGCAGCAGATGCAGGCCGGCCTGGCAGGCGGACTCTTCACGGGCATCATCCTTTTCGGCGTGTTCGCGACCGCGGGCGTGATCCCCGACATGCTGGAACGCGGCACAGTGGATCTCTATATCTCCAAGCCTATCTCGCGGTGGGAACTGCTGCTCGGAAAGTACTGCGGCGCCGTGGCGGCAATCGGACTCAACATCATCTATTTCCTGGCCGGCGCGTGGCTCGTCTTCGGCCTGCGGTGCGGGGTGTGGGACATCAACCTCCTCCTCTCGGCTCTGACCATGACGTTCATGTTCGCCGCGCTCTACGCGATGGTGGTGTTTTTCGGAACCTGGACACGCAGCACCGCTGCAAGCATTATCCTGACCTACCTCTATCTGTTTATCCTCGGAGGCATACTGCATAACCGGGAGCTCACGCTCTACCTCATCTCGGAAAACGCTGTGTACCGGGGGGTGATCGATGGGTTTTACTACCTGTTCCCGCAGATATCGGGCATGCAGGAGAACGGAGCAAAGCAGATCATGCAGGTGGAGATGGATTGGAAACCGTTTCTGCAATCGTTCTTCTCCGGGAGCGTCTTCTTTCTTGCAGCAGCGGTGATTCTGAAGCGGAGGGACTTCTAGGGGGTTTCATGCGCGTGGTACTTGCCCCGCTGCTCTTCATCCTCGCCGTCGCGGTCATGCCGCCGCAGGTGGAAACGGACAGGGCAGTCAGCGACGACGGCTCGGCTCCATCCTTCACGCCGAAGGACAGCGCCGCCCAGGCGTTCGCGGACGCCGTGAGGCGATTGAGCTCTCCGGAGCTCGAAGCGAGAAAGCTCCATCGCCTGGCCCTGCAACGACGCGGGTACGCTTCCATCCTCCACGAGGTTCTACGGCGTGATGCCCTCGGCTCGCTGTTCTCCACCATCCGCACAAAAGCGCAGCTCGACAT
>JADLEA010000344.1 GCA_020846365.1 Bacteroidota bacterium | reverse complement strand
CGTCGTCGTGCTTATGAGCGACGGTTTCACGGAGTTGGTGGATGAACATGGAATGATGCTTGAACCGGAGCGGATCGCTCAGGAGATCGAAACGGTGGCGGATGAGGGTCCCAGGAGAATCATCACCCATCTTGCGCAACGGGCGGCCGTGTGGCGTGGGAATGCGCCGCTGCGCGATGATCTGACGGTGGTGGTGCTGAAGGTGAAAGCATAGACGCGTTGGATTGTCGTGCGGCGCGTCAGGTCTTGAACCAACCGCTTACGCCGAAGGGAAACGGACGGTGACAGTCGTCCCGGGATCCCTCGTGATCGTCAGGGTCCCGCCGATCTGTTCGGTGAGAGAATTGATCAGGTGAAAGCCGAGCGTCGCCGCCTTCTTGGGATCAGCCCCTGCCGGCATGCCCACCCCCGTGTCAGCCACAACCAGTTCGACCGTTCCGTTGTTGTCTTTCCTCGCCGCGACCGTCACGACTCCTTCCTCTCCGTCCGGAAATGCATGTTTCAGCGCGTTGGAATAGAGCTCATTCATGATGAGTCCGGCGGGCACGGCCTGATCAAGCGGGAGGGTTACGTCCGTCTCCTCGACGACGACGCGCACATTCCGCTTGAGATTCGCATGGGTCACCTGGCTCACGAGGAGCCGGATATACTCCCGGAAATTGATTGCGGCAAGGTTGTTGCTGCGATAGAGGGTTTCGTGCACCAGGGCCATCGAGCGGATCCTGGACTGGCTTTCTTTCAGTGTCTCGCGGAGCAAGGGATCCGACGAATTCCCCATCTGGAGAGAGATGAGGCTGGAGATCACCTGCATGTTGTTCTTGACGCGGTGATGGATCTCTTTCAGCAGCACGGTCTTTTCGTCCAGAGAACGTCGGAGCTCTTCCTCGGCCTTCCGCCGCCGATGGATCTCCTCTTCAAGGGCTCTGGTGCGTCTGAGGATTCTGGCGGTGCGGATCCGATGACCGACGAAGAGCAGTGCGGCCAGCGCGAACACCGATCCGATCTGTACGAGCGGTCGCTGATAGAAATGGGGAGCGATGGTAAAGGTTATCCTGGCAGGATCAGGACTCCATGGCCCGCCGTTGGCCGAGGCCGCCACCAGAAACGTGAATTCCCCGTATCCCGGATTTGCGTAGGTGATGCTGCGCGTAGATCCGTCGCTCACGATCCAGTCCTTGTCCACCCCGGAGAGCTGGTAGCTGATTTGAACGCGGCCGGGAGACTGGAAGCGGAGTGCCGTGAACTGAATGTCCACGCGGGCTGTCCCCGGCGGAAGTTGAGGCATTGCATGGGTGCCGTAGAACGTGCCGTCCGCGACGATCCCTTCGATCATGACTGGCGGAGGCGTGATGGATCTGCCTGCGGCGTCGGGGTTGACGACGATGACGCCGGTGGTGGATGCATAGAGCAGGCGGCCGTCTTCGAGTTGCTGGGCCGAGCTGAGCGAGGCGTTGTTGAATTCGATGTTCGCCAGTCCATCCAGATCGTTATAGACCTCGACGTTGACGTGAGGTTCCTGTGCATCTACCGCGGCGAGGAGATCGGCCTTGCGGACGCGCTGGAGCTCCCGCTCGGCGTTGATCCAGAGAAATCCCTGCCGGTCCTCATGGATCGCAATGATTCTCGGACCGAATCCCTCGTACACGCGCTGCATTCTGATCACGGAATCCCCGCGTATCAGGTAAAGGCCGCCGCCGTAGGTGCCATACCAGACGCGACCGCTGTCGAGCATGACCGCCGTCGTTCCGTAGAACATGCGTTCCTCGCGTTCCGCAAAGGTGGTGACTGAGTCGTTGCGAAGGCGCGTCACGCGGCCCGAGGACACGCACCAGAGGTCTCCGTTCGGGTCGGGGATGATGTTTCTCACGGAAACCATGTCCTGCGGATGCGTTTTGGGATAAGGCAGAAAGCTGCCGTCTTGCAGTGCATGAAGACCGTTGCGTGTTCCGATCCAGATGCGTCTCTGTGAATCTTCCGCGATGGAGAGAACCCGCGCCCTTCGATAGCCGGGGAGGTTGTCGATGCGTTTCCGGACACCGTTTTTCAGCGTGACGATGTTCCCGTTCACTCCCCCGAACCACATCCGGCCATCGGAGCTCTCAATCATTTCCGTGACGTGGTCGTCCGGCATGCCGTCGTTCATGGTCAGCAGGACGACCTTTCCATCCTTGAGACGATACGTTCCTCCCATTCCTACACCCACCCAGAGGGTGCCGTCTTTCTGGTAGTGGATGTTCCAGGTGTAATCGTTTTCGAGTCCGGTATCGTGCCCGATCACGCTGAAGAAGGATTTGATGAAGCGGTAGACTCCTCCTCCGGTGGTGGCCCAGAGTCCCCCTTCCGTGTCCAGCATGAAGGAGTGAACTGTCCTACCCGCACCTTGCATCGCTCTCAGGCCGTGTGGTTGGGTGAACCTCGTTCCCTTAAGGTGCAGGATGCCGTAACCTTGGGTCCCGACGAAGACCCCGTCGTTGTCGTCTGCGAGGAGTCTCGTGGCTCCGGGCGTGCGGAACGACTCAACCCTGTCCACAGAGCCGTCCGGTCGAAGGTAGAACCGCCGAAGTTCTCCTGATTTCACCGCGAGAAGAGTCTGATCGGATTCCTGAATGACATGCGGTATGGAGATCCGGTCGGGGTATCCACCCAAGTTGTGGATGCTTCCATCGGGAGTGATCTGGACAATGGAAGAACCGATCAGGTACACTCTGCTGTCGCTGCCGGTGAATCCGAACGCGGGGTGTTCGGGAAGCCCCTGAATGAATGACCCGGAGGTGTCTCGAACCCGGAACACGCCGGTCCGCCCGCAGAAATAGAGGGAGCCGAGACTATCCGAGAAGATGCTCGTGACGGTCGTGAAGGCGAGCGGGGAGAGGAATGCCGGAGAGGAGAAGGTGTTGTTTTCGTAGAGAAGTACACCTCCGTTATGAAGTCCGATCCAGAGCCGCCCGGTTGCGTCTTCGTGTATCGTCCGCACTTCGTTCGCGACGAATGCGGGCGTGTTCTTGCTGTTAAAGGATGTAAACCGCACTCCGTCGAACCGGACGATACCGAAGCCGGTGCCGATCCAGACGTATCCCTCGCGGGATTGGATAATCGGTCCGGCGTCGTTGGAGGGGAGCCCTTCCTTGGTTCCCCAGTGCGTCATCACGAAGCCGTCGTTGGAGAGGATGTCGTGTTGGGCAGTGGCGGGTTGGGCGGAGGCGAGAGCGAGTGCGACGCCAAAGGAGAGAAGCAACCCCCCGGCCGGTCGACAATTTAGCATCATAGCGTAATAATTTGCGAAATTCCTTCAAGAGAAGCAACGACTTGACAAAGTCGGGGGGCGTTGTTATACTGTGTCGCAGTTGACAAGCTGCACTCCTTCAGAACGGGGACTCTCGCTTTTCCTCTTGCTACCGCGTTACTATTCAACTCTTCTCTACTCTCTGAGGCGCAGGCCTTTCGGGACATTGTCACCAGGCTTCACCGTTCACATCGTTCCCTCTCACCATCATGAAAGGCGGACCATGTCCTGGCCCTCTCGTTCCCTTGCCTGCGCGCTCGCATGCGCGCTTCTGCTGCTCCTGTCGGCGCGGCTCTCCCACGCCCAATGGTTCACCGGAAGCCTGAAGGATTCCGCGAACCAGGCAGACTACCTCATTGTTTCGGTGCCTGAATACGCAGGCAGTCTTCAGCCGCTCGCTGCGTATCGTGCCGACCAAGCATCGCTGGCGACGATGATTGTGATGATGGACTCCATCGTGTCCCAGTTCCCGCGGTGGGCGCCCGACAGTTCCATCCGGGACTTTGTCACGTGGACGTTGACGCACTGGACAAAACCTGCTCCGCAGTTTCTCTTGCTTGCGGGGAACGTCAATACCATTCCGTCGCACAAGACCGTGAGCATGTTCTCTGAGTACTATGGTGAAGATTCCGTGATGATTGACCAGTGGTTTGCGAACCAGGGAACAGAGTCCGATCCGGGTAGCGCACCCGAAATGGCGGTAGGGAGATTCCCGGCATGGACGCAGGGTGAGATGGAAGCCATGGTGAGCAAGACGCTCGCCTATGAGGAAGCTCCGTTCGAGAACTGGACGAATCGGGTCATTGTCGTGGCCGATTCAACTGACTTCCAGACGTTCGAGGCGGATGGGTCGCTGTTTCTCAGCAACGCTGCTTCCCATTGGCCTGACACCCTCTCAGTGCACGTACGGGATGATTCGCCGTGGCACAAGTCAAAAGCGGAATTTCTGGATCTTTGGAACACGGGGAGCGCAATCGTCAGCTTCTTCGGGCATGCCCGTGGACCGCGCTTCTCTCGCGCGTCGTATTTCACCTCAAGCGACGTGGATTCGCTTGCGAACGGAACACCTCTGCCCCTGGTATTCTTCGAGGCATCCCAGCGGTTTGAGAACCCCGACACATTGCCCATGTCGGCCGCTCTGCTCCGGCGGCCGGACCGGGGTGGTGTTTGTGTCATCGCACCATCAGGGTTGATGTATTCCTATCCTGGTATTCAGTTTACGACAAGCGTGGTTGGGCATCTGTCGACGCAGCCGCTTGCGCCCATCGGGATGGCGTGGCATTCGGCATTGCAGTCTTCTCCATCCAGCATTTCGGCCCGCTGGACCCTCCTTGGAGATCCGGCCCTGGTCATCAAGTCACGCGGCCCTGCGTCGAATGATGATCCGCCTGCGGAGATGCCGCTGGGGTATGCCCTGGATCAGAATTTCCCGAACCCCTTCAATCCCTCGACCACCATTCAGTACGCGATCCCTCGCGCAACTTTCGTGCGTCTGTCCGTGTTCAATATTCTTGGCCAGCAGGTGGCCATGTTGCAGGAGGGGGTGCAGGCGGCGGGATATCACCAGGTGGAATTCGACGGAGCGCATGTGTCGAGCGGTGTGTACTACTACAGGATCGAAACCGGGTCCTTCATAGCGATGAAGAAGATGATGCTGGTGAAATGAGCATGACCTTCCGTAACATGGCCCGGGGGAGACTCCTCGCCCAACAGCTGGAGTCTCCCCGGTTCAAACAGGCCAGGGATGTTGTAGCCTTCATGGGCGCGATGCAGGCGCAGGATTACGCCATGGCCAAATGGGCCGTGGGGATCCGGCTGCCCGGCGCCACGATCAAGGATGTGGACAATGCGCTCAAGAGAGGCAATGTCATCAGAACGCATCTCTTGAGACCGACGTGGCACTTTGTGTCGCCGGATGATGTTCGCTGGATGCTCGCACTCACCGCGCCTCACATCAAATCGTCCT
>JADLEA010000343.1 GCA_020846365.1 Bacteroidota bacterium | reverse complement strand
CCCCGCATCGAACAGATGCTTTCGAAGGCCACGGACCTGGAGATCATCGTCACGGACTCCGAGGTGGAGGCGTTGATTCTTGAAGCCAATCTGATCAAGAAGCTCAAGCCCCGGTACAACGTCAATCTCAAGGATGACAAGAGCTATCCATACATCGTTGTGACGAATGAGCCCTATCCCCGTGTGTTTGTGACGCGGCACATACGGCGCGACGGTTCCCGTTATTTCGGACCGTACACGGACGTGAAGAACGTTCGCGCAGCGTTGAAAACCATACGCGATCTCTTCATGATCCGGAGCTGCAACTTCATGCTGGACGCTGACACCATCGCCCGCCGGAAGGTGAAGCTTTGTCTGGACTATCACATCAAGAAATGCGAAGGGCCGTGTGAAGGCCTGGTCAGCGCCGCGCACTACAACGCGATGATCGAGCACGTGGTGACGTTGCTCAAAGGAAAGACCGAAGTGCTGATCGGCCGCCTCCGGCAGGAGATGGAAAGTCTTTCCTCCCAGCGCAAGTTCGAGGAAGCGGCGGTGATCCGGGACCGGATCAAGGGGCTCCAGGCCTATGCGGAAAGGCAGAAGGCCGTGGATCTGGACGCCTCCGATCGCGATATCGTCGCGTTCGCCTCGGAGGGGGATGATGCGTGCGGCGTGATTTTCAAAATCCGTGACGGAAAACTCATCGGCAGGCAACACTACTATATGAGCGGGGTGGAGGACCGGCCGCCAGCGGAAATTCTGGAAACGCTGGTTCAGCAGCAATACCTGGAATCCGATGACATACCGCAGGAAATTCTCCTCCCTTCCGAGCCCGACGATGCAGGGGCGTTGCAGCAATGGTTGTCTGAGCGCAGGAGAGACAGTGTGGCGTTGCGTGTCCCGTCGGAAGGGGAGGAGGCGAAGCTCGTGTCCCTCACACGGAACAACGCGCGCTTCCTTCTGGATGAGCTGAAGGTCCAGCGGTTGAAACGCGCCGAGACTCTGCCGCACCCCGTCAAAGCCCTGCAGGAAGCGCTTCATCTCGCGCAGCCCCCCCGCCGGATTGAGTGCATCGATATCTCCAACACGCAGGGAACCGACTCGGTGGCGTCCCTTGTCGTGTTTGTGGATGGAAAGGCGAAGAAGAGCGAGTACCGGAAATTCAAGATCAGAGGGGTGGCGGGCCCGGATGATTTCGCCAGCATGCGCGAGGTGGTGGAGAGGCGTTTTACCCGCATCCTGCAGGAGCAGGGGATCATGCCGGACCTGCTCATGGTGGACGGCGGCAAAGGACAGCTCTCCAGCGCAGTGGAGGTGCTGGCAAGACTGGGACTGTCATCACAGCCCGTCATCGGGCTGGCGAAGCGGCTGGAAGAAGTGTTCCTCCCCGGCAAGAGTGAGCCGGAGCTTATCGCGAAGGCCTCGGGGGGGCTCCGTCTTTTGCAGCAAATCCGGGATGAGGCACACAGGTTTGCCATCACGTACCACCGGTCGCTGCGGGAGAAACGGACGCTGCAATCGGAGCTCGATCTGATCGCAGGCATCGGGAAGAAGAAGGCGAAAGAGCTCCTGGAGGCCTTCGGATCGGTGCAGGGGGTCAAGTTCGCATCAAGGGAGCAGCTGGGTGCGGTGGTAGGACAGAAAACCGCCGAGAAGATCCTGGAGTACTTCACCATGGAACAGGATGATGAGGCAGCTGGCTAATATTGGGCTTGCCTTATCCTCCGCTCTTCCCCCTGGCGCCTGCATCGCGCGCGTTCAGGGGGTTTTGCTGAATGGTACACATCTTGCATATTCAGACCCCGGTGGAAAATGGATCGCTCCCGCGGTCTATGAGAAATTGAGGGAAAGGGCATATGATGGTTGCAGATCGACTGCGTACACCCGGGATCTGGCTGACGGAACAGCAGACGTTAGCTCTGCTGGATGATCTGCAGATTCTGCGTGTCACGCGGCCGGAAGGAGGGTTGGTTACCCTCACTCGGGCAGGTGAAAACGGAATTGAGACGCTGTCCGTCACGGAGCTCAAAGCGGCCGCGACGGCGGTTCTTGCCGAACTTGAGGACAGGAAGAGGGAAATAGAAGAAAACCAGTTTGCTCCGCCTCTGGAGGCGGATATTGCTACATCGGATGAGAAGACGCTGCACGTGCAATATGCGAAGCGGGATGACCAGCTGAGCCGGCAGGAGCAGGAGGAGAAGGAGCGTCTTCTTCGCGAGGTCGCGGCAGAGATCGCCCGGCAGCGATTGGTGATCGGCGGCATGAACTATCTCCAGATTCATTACCGGGAGCTTGAACCCCGGCTGGCGCAACGCGATGTGCCCCTGGAGGGCGTGACGGGCAAGCGGAGTGAAGCGCGCCTGGTGTGGACCAAAGGCATCAAGTCGGCCGCCATCTATTGCATCAAGGAGTCCGCCAAGCCGGTCAACGCCGGGCGGCCGGGCGTCGAGATTTGCAGGGAATTCTTTGAGAAGTATCGGCTTCCGGGCGAGGAGGACTACACGCCCGAACAATTGTACCGGAATGTTCAACAGATACGCTTGCTCGACCGTGCCGAATAGGCCGGCACTGTTTGCACTCGACTTCAAGGAGAAGACCATGAAACATGTTCGTGCCGCGGTGGTTGTCCTGGCATGCCTCCTGGCCGCCTTTTTCCTGGGACGTACGGCGGACGCACAGCAAGACAAGCGCGCAAAGCAGTTGACCTGGGAATACCGCGATGCTGCCAACCTGAACCTGTCGCAATTGAATACCTTTGGCGCGGAAGGGTGGGAGCTCGTAGTCGTCACGCCGTACGGCAAGGACTACTACTACGTGTTCAAGCGTCCGAAATGATCCCCGCTACACCCTGACCACCGGGTGTCTCCGTAACCTGAACGGAGGCACCCCGGTGCTTGCAAGAGGGAACCCAATTGCGTATATTGAGCTAATCCGATGGGCGATTAGCTCAGTTGGTCAGAGCGCACGGTTCACATCCGTGAGGTCATAGGTTCAAGTCCTATATCGCCCACCCCTTTAAATCCTGCCCGAGAGGCAGGAAAGGGAATGACCAATGATCCTGCGTACCGCCGACTTCCTTGACCTCCGTGTGCCACGGGCATCCGGAGGTTTTTCATTTTTCCCTCAATCCGTTCACCACCCTTTCCACATCGGGAACCTGTCATGAGACGCCTGAAAGCACAGATCATCGATCAGGATGGTTTCGACCGGACAACCATCCGTCTGGCGCACGAAATCCTCGAAAAAAACAAAGGTGCGGGCAATATCGTCATCGTCGGCATACGCACGAGGGGAGAGTTCCTTGCGCATCGCATAGCGCGGATTATCGAGGAGGTCGAGCATACAAAGCTTTCCATCGGCTCACTCGACATCACGCTCTACCGGGATGATCTGCTCGGCAAATTGGAGCAGCCGGAGCTCAAGGGGACGGACATCCTTTTTGATCTTAACGGAAAAGACGTGATTCTGATCGACGATGTGTTGTTCACCGGACGGACGATCCGGGCGGCGCTGGACGAGCTCATCGATCTCGGCAGACCCCGCACGATTCAGCTTGCGGTGCTGATTGACCGAGGCCATCGCCAACTCCCCATCCGGGCAGACTACGTAGGGAAGAACATCCCGACCTCCTCACAGGAATCCATCCGTGTCCACGTCCGTGAAGTCGACGGCGAAGATGCGGTGCTGTTGATGCATCCGGAAGAATAAGTCACAGACCATTCAGGAATACCCCCATGCCGCTACAGAGCAGACATCTCCTGGGACTGGACGGGATGACACGCGATGACCTCCAGCTCATTCTGGACACCGCCGTGAGCTTCCGTGAAGTCCTGGACCGTCCCATCAAGAAAGTTCCGCCCCTTCAGGGCAAGACGGTAGCCAACATGTTCTTCGAGAACTCCACGCGAACCCGCCTTTCGTTCGAGCTGGCCGAACGGCGGCTGTCGGCCGACGTGCTCGGTTTCGCTGCAACAGGCAGCAGCGTCAGCAAGGGAGAGACGCTGAAGGACACCGCCCGCAACATCGAGGCGATGAAAGTCGACATGGTGGTGATGCGGCACTCCGCATCGGGTGCCCCTCACTACCTTTCCCGCGTGATCGAAGCGAATGTCATCAATGCGGGCGACGGCTCCCACGAACATCCGACACAGGCGCTGCTCGACATGTACACGATCAGGGAGAAACTGGGACGCCTGCAGGGACTCCACGTCTGCATTGTCGGCGATATCGCCCACAGCCGCGTGGCGCGCTCGAACATCTTCGGTCTGATCACCATGGGAGCCCGGGTGACCGTTTGCGGGCCCGCCACGATGATCCCACGTGACATCGAGAAGCTCGGCGTAAGTGTCTGTCATCATATCGACGAAGTTCTCCCCAGCGTGGACGTGCTCAACGTCTTGCGCATCCAGCTGGAGCGTGATGCGGGACGGCTCTTCCCCTCGATCCGGGAGTACCACAACTACTACGGCATCACGCGGAAGCGCCTGGAAAAGGCCGGGCGGACCATCACGGTGCTGCATCCCGGCCCGATCAACAGAGACGTGGAAATCTCCGCGGATGTTGCCGACGGCGAGCACTCCGTGATCCTCCAGCAGGTGCTCAATGGGGTCGCGATCCGTATGGCCGTGCTCTATCTTCTCTCGACACAAAACTAACTGACCACCGACAGTACGAGGTTTGCATCATGTCCCTCCTTCTCAAACACGGGCGCCTGCTCGATCCGGCAACGGGCCGGGATGAATCGCTGGATCTGGTGATCACGGACGGACGGATCGACCGCATAGGTCGTGCCCTGCCGGCAGCGAACATGCAGGTCGTCGATCTCACGGGCAAAGTGATCGCTCCCGGCTTTCTGGATATGCACGTGCACCTTCGCGAACCGGGATACGAGCACAAAGAGACCATTGCCACGGGGTGCGCAGCAGCGGCTGCCGGCGGATTCACCGGTGTGTGTTGTATGCCCAACACCAATCCTCCTCTCGATGACGAATCTGTGATCCGGTTTATCCAGGCGAGGGCGAGGGTTGCGATGGATGGCCTGGTGGACGTCTTTCCTGTCGGTGCGGTAACGATGGGACGCAAAGGCGAGCACCTCGCCCCGCTCGCTGAGCTGGCCACGGCCGGCGCGGTCGGGTTTTCCGATGATGGAGACCCGGTCTTCGATGCCGAGATCATGAGGCGGGCACTGGAGTACAGCAAGATGTTCAAGAAGCCCATCATCCAGCATGCGCAGGACCCATCGCTGAGTAAGGGGGGGGTGGCAAATGAGGGGATTGTGGCAACATCGCTGGGGCTGCCGGTCATACCGCGCCTTGCCGAGGAAATCATGGTCGCACGCGATATCCAGCTCACCGAGTACACCGGCGGGTTCTACCATGTTGCACACATCAGCACGGCCGAGACCCTGGAGACCGTCCGCCGCGCGAAAGCGAAGGGCCTCGGGATCACGTGCGAGGTGACCCCTCACCATTTCGTGCTTACGGATGAGGCGATCAAGGGGTATGACACCAACTTCAAGATGAACCCCCCGCTCCGGACCCGGGACGATGTCGAGGCAATGAAATCCGGCCTGCGGGACGGGACTATCGACGTCATCGCGACCGACCATGCCCCGCACTCGTTCGATGAAAAAGAAGTGGAGTTTCAGGCAGCCCCGTTCGGCATCATCGGGCTTGAAACGGCCGTCGGCCTTGCCTTTAGCGAACTCCTGGGCAAGAACGTGCTCTCGCTGTATCAGATCGTCGAGAAGTTGTCGACAAATCCGCGCCGCGTTCTCCACCTGCCGGAAATCAAAATCCAGGAAGGGGAAACGGCCAACCTCACGATTTTCGATCCTGTCGCCGAGTGGGTCGTGGACCCCGCCACCTTCCGCTCTCAATCCCGCAACACTCCATTCGGAGGATACCGGCTGAAAGGGAAGCCCGTCGGCGTTCTGAACAACGGGCAAGCGTACTGGATTTCGCCGTCCTGAAAAGTGGACGGTTGAGCCATTCTGCGTACACTGCTGTCTATCACGCGCCGGTTTTGATCGGTTTTTGGAGGATCGCCGGCGCGTTGCCTTGTGGCATATGATTTGACCTCTAAGGGGGTGAGACACAACAGAAACAAAGGCAGGATAGCACGAGGTCACCATGAAAACGTCACTCTTAGCTTTCTCACTCCTTCTCTTTGCCGTGGCTGGATCGGGATGTCACGATTGGTTGCACCATCCCGACATGGATCCGCCGTATCCGCCGGTCGGACTGAGAACGGCGACGGGGGACAATTTCATTGAGCTCTTCTGGGACGAGAACCGGGATGCCGATATTGCCGGATACAACGTGTATGTGAGCTCCAGCTATGACGGCAGGTACGAGTTCATTGCATCGACCACCAGTGCATACTTCCTTGATGAGGAAGCGCGAAATGGGAATCTTTACTACTATGCAGTCTCCGCGTATGACTACGACGGGAATGAAAGCGAACTGAGCAGTGACGTCGCCTACGATATCCCGCGGCCGGAAGGGTACGATGTGATGCTCTACAACGGCGCCGCATCGTCGAGCCAAAGCGCGTATGACTTCTCCCAGTATGCCGTTGTTTCTCTCGACGACAAGTATGCCGACATGTGGTTCCTTGCCTCGAACGGGAGGGCCGTTATGCGGGTGGACACAGATACCGACATTCAGGACATGGGTCCGACGGCATCGGTTCTGGAAATTGGAACGGCCCCGGTGAGCGGCTGGTCCACAACACACGAGGTGGAATTGTACGCCGGACACACATACGTTGTGTGGACATGGGATGATCACTATGCCAAGTTCCGGGTATCCTCGCTCTCGCCGAGCCGTGTGGTCTTTGACTGGGCATACCAGCTGATTCCCGCGAACCGGCTGCTCAAGAGGAATCCCGGACAGGACCGGGAATAGCAGGGGGGAATCCCGGTCCGGTTGACTTTCAATTTGGCAAGGTGTACGTTTCTTAAGATACCAATTTGAGGCCGGATCGTGTGTGTCGTGTTGTGCATTGTCGTGTGCGTATTTGCGGGCGGCTCCGGGCAATTGTTGTCGACCCTCTCACCGGAACTGCCCGCATCTGTATCTCTTGCCCCTTCACCAGGCCACGGCTCTGACGTTCACCTGAGGTCCGGTGCCTCCGGGGAGCCCCTCGCGATCTCACAACTGCGCTCATCCGCCCAACGCCAGAACCTGATCCCGTCAACGCAACAGCAAGCCATACCATCAGCTGCACGTGAGGTGTTCAAGGCGGTCGAACAGGGCCTTGCTACGGGCACCATCGAGCCGTTCTCTGATCTTCTCGCGGGCAGGGTGTTTGTCCAGCTCCGTGGTGCTGAAGGTGGCTATCACACGTCCACGCAGGCCTATTACATTCTTACATCGTTTCTCAAGTCGCGGAAACCCCTGTCCGTCGTCCTGACCACGTATGGCTCAACCGACGGGGTGCCGTACGCGACAGGCGGGGCGACGTTCGTCTCGAGAGGGATGCGTGAAGATCTGCAGGTCTATATTGCCCTCCACCCCTCGGGTGAACGATGGGTGATCTCCCACCTGAACATTTACTAGCCGCCGATGGCCCCACGTCCGCTGCTTGAGGCGCTACACACTCCACGACTACGCGGCCCCCTTCTTGTCCTCGGCTGTGCCTCTCTGATGATCATCGCCCAGGGGGTCGAATGGATGCACACGCGCACTCTCGACCGGAATTGGGAAGAGGTGCGCGACAAGACCGCCCAGGAACAGCTTGCCGCCGCGGTTAAGGCCTTCGGGGACGAGCAACGTGTGGCGCGGCGGCTGGCGGTAGAGGTGGGGCAGCAAAGCGACGTGCTCAGATACCTGAGCGGTGAGACCACAGAACGGCGGCCGTTGTTTGCAGCGATCACGAAGGCGGTGCAAACCTCCCGCGTGGGGATCGAATTGTATGATCATCAAGGCGACCTCGTGGCGTGGGCGGGCTCCGGAGGAAGCAGTGGCCGGCGTGAAGTCCTCATTGCCCTCGCCGGTCAGATGACGTCCTTCGTTTCCCGATCGGAGGTCGCATCCCAACTCTTTCTCGCAGTCCCCGTTCGGCGTGATCGACGCGTCATCGGGGCGGTGGTCGTACGGCAAACCCTCGAAGTGGCTTCACCATTGCGAAACCGGTTTCTGGGACGGGCGGGCATTGCGGACAGACTCTCGGCAGAACTCGATGTCCCCGTCCAATTCGCATTTCCTCCTGAATCGTTTCCGCCACAAGACTCGCTCTGGAGAGCGGCGCCGTTGCACGGGATCGACAGTAGCCGGGTGGGCTCGGTGCGCGTCTGGTTGCCCACGCATGACGAAATCTCGGCGCGGCTGACCGAACGATATGCTGACCTGCAACGTGTACTTGCCGCGGCCCTGGTGCTCCTGGCAGGGGTACTGTTGGTGAGAGCGGTCCAGAAGCAGCGCGCTGGAATCGGTCGCGCTGTCTTGCTCACCGCTCTCCTCTGGGTCATGCGGTACGTTCTGCTTCGCCTGGATCTTCCCGGTAGAATGGTCCCTGCGGGTATATTCGACCCCCTGTTGTATGCTTCCGCCTTCGGAGACGGACTGGCAAAATCCATAGGCGATCTCACCCTTACGGTTGCCACGCTTGCCGTCAACATCTCTCTGCTCGTCCGGCCGGTGGATGCACGATCCATGGAAAAGCGTGCCGCGGATCTGCCCGGGATGCTCCGGCTTGGCGGGGCGATCGTCCTGACTGCCGGCTCGTTCGTGTTGCTACGAATGTTCGGAGCTGCCATACGCAGCATATTGTATGACTCTACGTTGACCATAGGCGATCCCGCGATACTCATGCCGCCGGTGCCCATGGGACTGCTGATACTGAATGCCATCGTTCTGGCCTTCCTCCTTGCGGCGGTCGCCACTGCGATTTCAGGACTGGTGGTACGCATGGTAGGATGGAGGTTTGGGGCGTTGCTGTTCCTCCTCGGCGCGGTAGGCATGGAGCTCCTCCGTGAGCCCCTTGTGCCCCTCTGGTGCCGGATGGCCTTCGCGGCATCGGCAATGGCACTCTGGTGGCTCATCTCACGGGATTCCGGTTCCTTCCGGCTGTTCGGCCCGACTGCGCGTTACGGCGGGATTGCAGTTCTCTCGGCGATTCTCCTCGTGCCCATCATGGACATGCAGATCCGTGAACGCGACAGAAGCAAAGTGGAAACATTTGCGGCCGAGGTGCTTCGGCCGGTGGACGGATGGCTGAAGTTCATCGTGGAGGAGGGGCTGGAACAGGTCCTGGTTGCCTGGGGTGATGTCGGCGCATCTCATGCCGGGGAGTCCATCGCGTTAAGGGCCTGGGCGCAGAGTGCCGCGTGCCGTGAAGGATACTCTTCGGTTTTTGAACTCCTGGATGTGAACGGCGGGGAGGTAAGCAGGTTTGCCATCGGAGGGCAGACCGGTGTTGCCCAGCAGGTCAGTTACTCCGTCCCGCTCGACACACAAGGGGTCCTCCGTGTCAAGAGCATCGGGGATGGCGTGAGTGCCGTCCGAGTCTATTCCGGGTCCGCGCCTGTTTTCGGGCCTTCGGGCAGAATGCGGGGACACGCGCGCGTGACGGTGGCCGCAGGGGAACAGCAGTTGTTCCGCGGCGACAACCCCTCGGTGCTCCGCGGGTCGACGCGCGAAACGCTCGAGTCGTTCTACCGGCCCATTACCATCACAGAGTACCGGGACGGTTTGTTTCTACGATCCACCAGCAGGTTGTTCCCGTTCACCCATGTTCTTTCCGACGAGTTGCTGGAATCCCTCCCCGGGATGTCTCCCCCCATGACATGGAAGGATGAGGAGATTGGAGGGATCGACTACGAGACGTTCTATGCCGTGCGCGGCGAAGGAGGCCGTGGTGTCATCGGATTGAGCCTCGAACGCAACAACATTCTGCTCCGCTTTGTCGGGCTCGTCAAGGTGGGCGTCGTCTATGGCACGATTCTTCTGCTCTGGGGCGCGACGATGATGGTCCGCGCATGGATGCAGGGCCGGCGCCTGCGGATCAGTTTTCGTGACCGGCTGCTGGCCACCCTGTTAATCGCGGCGCTGCTTCCGCTCGGTATCCTCCTGATCTACAGCCAGATGGATGTGCGCGAGCGGCTGATGGAGAGCATGGCGCTCCGCCTGGAAGACCAGACTGCGGCGGTGGCCCAGGACATCGCGGGGATAGGAGAGCACGCGGATGCATCGTCCGAGTTGGAAGTGCGACCGGATCGCGTGGAGCTCATCGCGTCCAATGCAGGCACGGACTTCAACCTGTACATGGGCACGATGCTCCGCATCAGCAGCCGCCCGGAGCTCTACACCGCCGGCCTGCTGGACGCCCGGATGAGCGGAAGCGCGTACGCGGAAGTTGTGCTGGGTGGAAAGTGGTTTCATGTCGAGACCGAGCACATCGGCTTGTTCCGCTACGCCGTGGGATACCGGCCGGTTCTGGATGCGGCGGGTGGCATCATTGGAGTCGTTTCGGTGCCCACCCTGTTCCGCCAGGATGAGCTGGAGCGTGAGCTGGTGGAGCGCCACGCGGTCCTCTTCGGCGTCTATGCGGCGGTGTTGCTCGCGATGCTGGTCATCACGCCCGTGCTTGCGCATCGCTTTGCGGCGCCGGTGCTGCGCCTCATGGAGCTCGCCAGGGATGTGGGGAAAGGCGACCTCCATATAAGTCAGCGGCTCCCCAGGGCGGACGGGGAGATCGGTGAGCTCGTGCAGTCCTTTGACACCATGACGCGGGAGCTGGAGCGAAGCAGGGATTCCCTCGTGCAGGTGGAGCGGGAACTCGCGTGGAAAGAAATGGCGCGCCAGGTGGCCCACGAGATCAAGAACCCGCTCACGCCCATGAAGCTCTCCATCCAGCATCTGCGCAGGGCGTACCTCGACGGCGCCAAGAATTTCGGCGAGATCCTGGAACACGTGTCTCAGACCATCATCGATCAGATCGAGGCCCTCAGCAGAATCGCATCCGAGTTCTCGGCATTCGCGAGAATGCCCCGGCGCACCCTGGCTCCCTGTGCACCCGGAGAGGTCGTCGCGGAAGCAGTCCAGCTCTTCCGGCAGGACTCCCGGGTCACGTTCCAGCTCACGGTGCAACCGGGCCTGCCCGATATCATGGCCGACCATGAGGAACTCCGGCGTGCATGCATCAACATCATCAGAAACGGAGTCCAGGCGATGAACGGGGAAGGAAGGTTCGAGATCACCGTGGCAAGCGCTGAGCGTGGGGTCAGGTTGGATTTCCGGGACTTCGGGCATGGAATCCCCGATGATGTCAAGCCCAAACTCTTCAAGCCCAATTTCTCCACAAAGACCGACGGCATGGGGCTGGGGTTGGCGATTGTAAAAAAGACGGTGGATGATCTCGGTGGTTCAGTGTTCATCGAGAGCACCGTCGGCGAAGGCACGACGGTGACGCTGCTCCTTCCAGCCGGTGAGTTGCAGGCATGATCCTCCGTCCGGCCTTTGCAGAACGCTACCCGTCCCTGGTGTGCGCATTGAGCACAAGACTCGGCGGCGTGAGTGCCGGATCGTTCGGCATGAACCTTTCGTACTCGGTCGGCGACGCTCCCGAATGGGTGACCATGAACCGGAAGAAGTTCTTCGGCTCACTGGGCATTGCGATCGAAGACCTCGTGTTCCAGCACCAGGTTCACGGTGACACGGTGAGACCCGTCGTCGCCCCCGGTGCATGGCAAGAGACGGACGGATTGTGCACATCATCACCGGGGCTCTTCCTTTGCGTGACGGTGGCAGACTGCGTCCCGGTTTTCCTGATTGATCCCGGCATTCCTGCCGTCGGCGTGGTGCATGCCGGATGGCGGGGGACCGCGGCGCGGATCGCCGCGAAGGGGGTCCGCGTCATGGCGGAAAGACTGGGTGCAAACCCGTCCGGTATGACCGCCTACATCGGTCCTTCTGCCGCCGTATGCTGCTACAGCGTCGGCAAGGAAGTCGCAATGCGCTTTCCCGGGTCATGCGTGGTACGTGAAGGGGATTCGTTCAGAGTGGATCTCAAGCAGGCAAACCGCGAACAACTCATGGAAGCAGGTCTGAGAAGTGATGCCATAGAGGTGGATGGCTCGTGTACGATCTGTCAGGCCGGTCTCTACCACTCTCATCGTCGCGAAGGCGCCCTCTCCGGGCGCATGATGGGGGTAATCGGAATGCGCCGGTCCGGTTGATTTCCTACCCTGTTTTCCCTATGTTGTCAGGTATTCTCCAACACACTCCGGGGTAAACTATGTGCGGGATTGTCGGGTATATCGGGCAGAAGAACTGTGTTCCGGTTATTCTGGAAGGGCTTCGGCGCCTGGAATACAGGGGCTACGACTCGGCTGGCATCGCCCTGATCCGGGACAACGAGTTCTTCATTCAGAAGAACGCCGGAAAAGTGGCGGATCTGGCAACGGAACTGGGAAAAGCCAGCGGCTCGCTCTTCGCACATGTCGGGATGGGGCACACGCGCTGGGCCACCCATGGAGAACCAAACGACACCAACGCGCATCCGCACTGGGACCAGAAAAGACAAATCGCGCTGGTGCACAACGGCATCATCGAGAACTATCTTGCGATAAAGACAAAGCTGTTGAGGGACGGCCACGAGTTCCTCGGCGGCACGGACACGGAGGTGCTCGCGCACCTGGTCGGGGTCATGTACGAGGAATGCGGCGACCTGGCAACGGCAGTACGGCTTGCCCTTTCGGAGGTGCAGGGGACCTATGGCATCGTGGTGATCTCCCCGCGAGACCCGAAACGGTTGATAGCAGCGCGCAAGGGAAGCCCCCTGATCATCGGCGTGGGTGACGGCGAGAACTATGTGGCTTCGGATGCCTCTGCCATCGTCGCACACACGCGGAACGTCGTGTATTTGGACGACGGCGAAATCGCGGACGTGACGTGCGAGGGCGTGCGCACCATGACCATCGACGACGTCACAGTCGAGAAACCGGTGCATGAGATCACGCTTGAGCTCTCGCAAATTGAGCGCGGGGGCTTCGATCATTTCATGCTCAAGGAGATCCACGAGCAGCCCCAGACGATCACCAACGCGATGAGAGGCCGCCTTCTTGTGGAAGAAGGGGATGTGAAGCTGGGAGGATTGCAGAACAATATCGGACGCCTTCTGAGCGCGCGGCGCCTGATCATTACCGCGTGCGGAACCTCCTGGCATGCTGCCCTGGTCGGCGAATACATGCTGGAGCAAATTGCGCGCATTCCGACAGAAGTGGAATACGCGTCGGAGTTCCGCTATCGCGACCCGGTGGTCAATGTCGATGACGTTATCTTCACGATCAGCCAGAGCGGAGAAACGGCGGACACACTTTCTGCGCTCAGGGATGCCAAATCCAAGGGTGCAACGGTGCTGGGCATTGTCAACGTTGTGGGAAGCAGCATCGCGAGGGAGTCCCACGGGGGGGTGTATGTGCATGCCGGACCGGAAATCGGGGTGGCTTCAACGAAGGCGTTCACATCCCAGCTCACCGCGCTCGCCCTCATCACGATTCTCCTGGCCCGCGCCCGGGGTATGGCCAGGGACCGTGGCCAGGTGCTTGCCCGTGAGCTCGCGTCGCTTCCCGACAAAGTCGAAAGCGTCCTGAAAGACACCTCCGTGATCCGCCATATCGCGCACGAGTTCAAAGACGCCCGGAATTTCCTCTACCTCGGAAGAGGCGCGAATTTCCCCGTGGCGCTGGAAGGGGCACTGAAGCTCAAGGAGATCTCCTACATTCACGCCGAAGGCTATCCGGCGGCGGAAATGAAACACGGCCCCATCGCATTGATCGACGAAAACATGCCTGTGGTCTTCATCGTTCCCAAAGACGGCATCTACGAGAAGGTCGTCAGCAACATCCAGGAAGTCCGCGCGCGGAAGGGACGGATCATTGCGGTTGCCAATGAGGATGACACCGAAATCGCGAAGATGGCGGAATTTGTCATACGCGTGCCTCATACCTACGGATTCTTCGGACCCATCCTGAACATCATTCCGCTCCAGCTCCTTGCGTATTACATGGCGGTGGAGCGCGGTACAAACGTGGACCAGCCCCGTAATCTGGCAAAAAGTGTAACCGTGGAATAGGATCAGAAAGGACCCTGCATGAAATCAGACGCCCGCTTCAAGCCCAATGACTGGGCGCTTGTTCTGGGGGCATCGAGTGGATTCGGAGGTGCGGCAGCGGTGGAATTTGCGCGGCACGGGATGAATGTGTTCGGCGTACACCTTGACCGTCAGGCCACCATGCCCGCCGTGCAACAAATCATCAAAGACATCCGGCATCATGGCCGTGAAGCGGTCTTCTACAACATGAACGCGGCCGACGCGATCAAGCGGGTGGAGACCCTGGATGACATCCAGGAGCGTTTTGCGGGTAAGCCCCACGACACCATCAAAGTCCTCCTCCACTCATTGGCCTTCGGAACCCTCAAACCGTTTGTGGCAAAGAAACTGGACGATGCCGTCTCCCAGGCGCAGATGGAGATGACCCTGGACGTGATGGCGAACAGCCTGGTCTACTGGGTACAGGGTCTGGTGAGCCGGGGGTTGATGAAGAAGGGAGGGCGGGTGTTTGCCCTGACCAGCTCGGGCGGACACAGCGTGTTGCCCAGTTACGGTGCGGTGTCGGCGGCAAAGGCCGCGCTGGAATCGCACATCCGGCAGCTTGCGATGGAACTCGGCCCGCACGGCATCACGGCGAACGCCCTGATGGCGGGCGTGACCGATACGCCGGCCCTGCGCAAGATTCCCGGCGCTGTGCGGATGCTGGAAGTCGCGCGTGCGAAGAACCCCGGCGGCCGCCTGACCTCTCCGGAGGACGTCGCGCAGGCAATGATCCTGCTGTGCGAAGAAGGCGCCGGCTGGGTCTCCGGAAACGTCATCGGTGTCGACGGCGGTGAAGATATTGTCAGTTTTGTCGGTCAGAAAGGCGCATAAGCATGTCCCTCTTTTCGTTTTCCGAAGAACAACTCATGCTCCGCGAGATGGTTCGTGAATTCGTGAATGCGGAGATCAAACCGATAGCACACCGGATCGACGAGGAGGAACAAATTCCCCGCGAGCTCATCAACAAGATGCGCGACCTGGGGCTTATGGGCACGGCTTTCCCCCCGGAATACGGCGGAGGCGGGTTCGGCGAGATGGGCTACTGCCTCATGCAGGAAGAAATCGCCCGCGGGTGCATGTCCACCGCTACGTTCATGGGCGCGCATCAATCCATCGGCGCAAACGCAATCTACCTCGGTGGTTCGGAGGAACTGAAAAAGAAATATCTCGTTCCTCTCGCCGAGGGCCGCATGATCGGCGCGTTCGGACTCACAGAAGTCCTTGCCGGATCGGATTCGTTCAATCTCCGCACGCGGGCCCACCGCGAAGGAGATGAATGGGTGATCAACGGTGAGAAGATGTGGATCACCAACGGCGGCATCGCGGATGTCGTCTCGATGTTCGCCAGGACCGACCGCGGGATCACGGGGTTTGTCGTGGAGACAAAGACCCCGGGGTATCATGCCGGACCGGCCGAGAAGAAGATGGGAATCCGCGGGAGCACCACGAATGCAATCACGCTGGAGAATGTGCGCGTTCCCCATGCCAACATGATCGGCGATGACGGGCGCGGTTTCCTTGTCGCGATGAAAACCCTCGATGCCGGCCGTCTGGGCCTCGGCGCCGCATGCACCGGCGCAGCAAAGGAACTGCTCGAACGCTCGACACGGTACGCCAAAGAGCGGAAGCAGTTTGATGTCCCCATCTCCCAGTTTGAGGCCATCCAATTCATGCTCGCGGATATGGCGGTGATGGTGTTTGCCATGGAATCGATGGTGTATCGCACCGCGATGGCCTACGACGAAGGCAAACCGATCTCACGGGAATCCGCAACCGTCAAACTCTATTGTTCCGAGTCCCTGGACCGGGTGGCCGATATGGCAGTCCAGATCCATGGTGGAATGGGGTACTCACGCGAACTTCCCATAGAACGATACTATCGAGACTCCCGCATCAACCGCATATTCGAAGGCACCAACGAGATCCAGAAGGTGGTGATCTCCCGCGAAATCCTCAAAAGAAACGGCAGAATCTAGGCGAATTTGGTCTTGACATTCCCCTTTTTGAGCCCTATTTTCAATTATTGTGTCATACATATTATACATAACATACAGGTCTGACTCGCGATGAGCATATCTTTCAACAGGATACAGCGGCCGGTCACGCTGAGTCAGGAAATCGTGGAAAACATCGAACGCTCAATTCTGGAAAGGAAGCTCGTTCCGGGTCAGAAGCTCCCCACGGAACAGGAACTGTGCGCGATGTTTTCCGTGAGCCGGACCGCTGTGCGCGAGGCGCTCCGGATGCTGAGTGCAAAAGGGCTCGTCACCATCAAGAAGCGAAGCGGCATCTTTGTCAACGACATGACCTCCACCGAAGCCGTGTCCGGGCTCGGTCTGTACCTGGAGCTCAAGTTCGAAAAGGACTACATCCTGCACGTGTTCAACATCCGTCAGGCCATTGAACCGCATGTCTGCCGCTGGGCGGCAGCGAACCGGTCCACAGCGAGCATCTGGGAGCTGGAAAAGAACCTGCTGAAGATGAAGGACTGTCCGCCGGAAGACCGTGAGACGGAGAGTCTGCTGGACCAGGAGTTTCACCAGATGATTGCCGCTGCATCAAAGAACCCCGTGGTGCCGCTGGTACTCCAGCCGGTCTTCTCTCTCATGCCCCGGATCCGTGCGATGGTGTACACGCACATCCCCAATTGCGTGAGTGCGGCGCTGGAATATCATCGCCGCATTCTTGATGCCATCAAGCAGCGGGATGAGGAGGCGGCGTTCCGTGAAATGCAGATCCATATTGCGAATGCCGCCGAACAGGCGAACGAGGTCATCGACATCATCGACAAAAAAGCGCACGCGCAGGATGAGGCGAACCGGACCACCGTGAGTCCGTAGCACGCAGCGT
>JADLEA010000342.1 GCA_020846365.1 Bacteroidota bacterium | reverse complement strand
TCTTCGAAGTAGACGTTGTACTTGGAGGTTGTGAAGGCGTGGATGATCAATCGCTCGAGCAAGGAGATCTTTCTGTCTTTCTCACCCATCAGCACATGCCCCAGCTGGTGCGCCACCGCCAGCACGCGAAGAGACCGGATCGTATCCGCAAACAGTGAGTGCGGGCCGTTAAAGGAGTAGATGTATCCCTCTCCCCCGCTCAGGTCGGTCCACCGGGACGCCTGCACGGCGCCGCTCACCTTGAGAGCCAGCTCGTAGAACGAGCGCTCCCAGGCCTGCTCAGGGATGCGCCCTTCGTTCATCAGTCTCAGGAGGTTGCCATAGGTGCTGATGTTGTTGAAGCCGTGGTCATGCACTCCAACATGGCTCACGTGCGTGGCCATGTGATCCAGCGTGGCTTTTCGGCCCACCTCCAGCAACGGTTGCTCTCCGGTGGCGTCGAAGTGCAGGATCATCGATCCAAACTGAAATCCCTGCGTCCATTCGGTCCATCCCCGCGACGTGTACTCGCCCTTTACGGTAAACACGGGCGTGCCGTGATGGGGATTCCAGGCACGCTGGAGCAACGCGATCTTCTTCCCGGAAAGTTCGAGCAGCCGCGTTGTGGCCGGCAGCAGGTCTTTCGGCGTGAGCGACATGTCGATGCGCATCATGAACCGTGCATCCCTTTCGCAGTACTCTTGTTGATGTATTGTGCTTTTCGCTCGTCAGAACCTTCGCATGCGCATGCCGCCGTCCAGAAAGATCACTTCGCCGGTTGAATACGGCAAATCGCCCCGCACCAGCATCCCCACTGCCTTGCCTACATCCTCGGGTTTCCCCCAGCGGTGCTGCGGGACGAGTCCGTCGCCGAGCAATCGGTCGTACTTGTCCTTTACGCCGGCCGTCATGTCAGTGGCCATGATGCCGGGGCGGAGTTCGTAGACGTTGACCGCCGATTCAGCGAGCCGGAGAGCCCAGAGCTGTGTCACCATTGCAAGACCGGCCTTGGAGACGCAGTATTCGCCCCGGTTAAGGGACGCTGTGTTTGCCGAAATGGACGATACATTCACGACGACGAAGCCGTGAGGGAGAATCGGCATCGGACGGTTGTTCAACCAGTATCTGGCCACGGCCTGTGTGAGGAAGAACGGGCCTTCAAGATTGACCTGAAGAACCTGTTCGAACGATTCGATCGTGGTGTCTGTGAGGTCTGCCCTGACGCTGGGCCCGACTCCGGCGTTGTTCACCAGCACGTCGATCCGGCCGAGCCGGGCCAGTGTCTGCTCCACAAGCCGGAGACGGTCTTCCTGCCTGGCTACGTTCGCCTGCAGAGGTAGGAATTCCTGTCCCGGTTGCGTTTGTTGAGCTTTGCAGGCCGCGACGGTTGCTTCTGCCGCGTCAACGTTTCCCGCATAGTTAATGACCAGCGATAATCCCTGCCCTGCAAGCTGGAGGGCGATCCCACGGCCCAATCCCCGGCTGGCACCGGTGATTACAGCAACGGGTTGTGCATCAGACATTCCCGGTTCCTTTCTTCATGTGCTGGCGCAGGCGGGCGAGCATGCGTGCCTTGCTGGTTTGTTCGCCCAATGCAGTATACAATTCCGGCCGTCTCGACGCAATGACCGCTTCCGTTCGGGGAAGGGGAGTGTTGAAGAAGAACTGCGTCACGCGGCCCCTTGCGAGGTCCACATCGAGTGTGAGGAGATCGATGCGTCTGCCGAGGTCTGCCACAATGAGCCCGTCCCGCCCCACGACTCCGGTGCGCCCGGTCATCTTCCCCGGGAGCCACTCCCCTTCCGGGTAACCGTAGCACGCTGAGACAACCGGAAGCCCCGTGTCCACGGCACGCGCCCGGTATCGAATCTCCCAATCTACTTCCCCCCAGGACGCCTGTACGTGCGGAAACAGGAGAATCTCAGCACCTCTGAGCATCAACACCTGTGCGACTTCAGGGTATTCAATATCCATGCAGGTCATCACCCCGACTCGCGCACAATCCAATGCATACACCGGGAGATCATTTCCCGGCCGGATGCCCATACCCTGTTCCGGTTCCGTAGGATGCGCCTTTTGATAGCAATGTGCGATGGCCCCTTCCCGATTGAAGAACACGACATAGCTGGAGAGCACGCCTTGGAAGCGGCCAAACATGGGGAGGGCGACGTTCATGCGGTGCCGTTTGGCCGCTGCGGCAATGGCCCGCGTGAAGGCGCCGGGGATGGGATCGGGAACGTATTCTTTGAGGTTTGTGGACCACGTCCGGTGGTGCAGGTTGGCATATTCGCCAAAGAGCACCAGATCCGACTTTCGCTCTCCCGCCAGGTGAAGCATGGACAGAATTTCTGCTCTGTTCCGTCTCTGTTTCTCCGCAAAGGACTTCCCGCTGATTACGGTGGTCATCTGCGCTGCGCTGACCCTAATGATCCGCTGCATTGGTCCCTCCCTTTCCGCTCGTTTCCTGTACATTCAGCAGCCGGGACTGGCGGCGGAAGTACCACATCATCAACCATCCCAGAAACGCCGTGCCCGCACCGCAGACGAGCGTGATTGCGTGAACCGCCATCGAGGCCGGCACAAAGCCCAGCGCGATCACCACGACGCCGATAGCGATCGTAAGCACTCCCACGATGCGATACGATGAGAGCGCATTGCCCGACCATCGCAGATGCTCGTCCACCGCCGGTGTGGCAAGGTCCTTCGCGAAGGCATCGTGCGCCTTCAGGATCGCCGGATCCTTCTCCTTCCAGAGAGACGTGAAGAAAAACACGATCGTCGCCACGCCCACGCCGCCGAAGATGTTCACCTCATACTGATAGGGGGTTACGTCAACCAGCACATTGACGATGAAGATGACCACCAGCCCCGCGGTCGCCGAAGCGATGGCGGACCACGACGGCGTCTTCTTGTACACCAGGCCCAGCATCACAGGCGTGAACATCGACGGACCGAACCAGGAGTAGTACATGAGGGCGAAGTCGAATACACCCTTTGTGCGCTGGACGAGGATGGCGGTAATAATCGCAAGGATGCCCAACGAGAACGCCGTGATCCGGCCGGTGGTGAGCTGCTCCCTGGCCCCCGGTTCGGAGCCCGTCACGGTGCCCCGCAACTTCACGTACACATCTCTCACGAGGATCGATGCGAGGTAGTTGAGCTGCGTATCGATGGAAGTCATCGTTGCAGCGAGGATCGCCGACAGCGTCAGCCCGATCAAACCATTGGGAAGCAGCGTCAGCGCCAGCGTCACGAACGACCCTTCTGATGGTTCTGCCAGTTGGGGCCAGAGAAGCGCCATATCCGGAAACATCACCCGCGCGGCCATCGTGGGAGCGATCCAGAGGAACGGCAGCACAAGACTGAGGACCGCACAGAGTATGGCCATCTTCTTTGCGTCGCCTTCCGTGGGAACGCTGTAATAGCGCTGGCCGATGTGCCACGCCGCATTGTATCCGATCAATGTGCTGAAGAAATATGCGACATAGAACATGGGCTGGCGGAAGATGTCGCTCAGGTTCGTGTAGTCCGGAGGCGCCTCAGCGATCAGACGCTGAAAGCCCACCAAAAGGTTCCAGCTGTCGCCCAGCGTATAGAAGGTCAGCGGGAAGACGAGAAAGGAGACAATGAGGATCACGAAGAACTGAAGAGAATCGGTGATCACGACTGCCCAGAGTCCTCCGGCGCTTGTGTAGATGAGCATGACGACGCCCGTGACAATCATGGAGACTTCCAAACCCGTCAACGTCATGAAGCCCAGATCCACTGTCACGCCCATGATCCCCAGCGCGCTTGCAACGAAGATGCAGAGGATGTAGATCCCCAGGCCGAGGCCCATGATGGACGGGACGATGGAGAGGAGCGTGTAGTAGTAGGTTGTCCCCTGGGAGAACCTGCGCGTCAGGAACTCCATGGGAGAGGAGAGTCTGGACCTGCGCCAGCGCACGGCATACACCAGGTAGCCCAGACCGTAGCCCCAGACGGCGGAGGTGAAGAGGATGATTGCGCCGGCCCCGTGCTTGTAGGTGAACCCGGCGGCTCCCACAAACATGAACGCGGAAAACCCCGCGACGAATGTCGAGAGCCCGGAAATCCACCAGGGAATCTTGCCTCCCCCCTTGAAGAAGTCATCCACGTTCTTGTTGAACCGTGTCAAGTATATCCCCACCCCCGTGAGCATGAGCAGGTACGCCAGGATGACTGCCAGATCCAGAAAGTTAACGGATTTGATGGAATCGATCATATGTGCCTGCGAGGATATGGTTCAGCGTGAGGTTTGGATAGTGAGTTCATGTATCTGACGAGAGCTGATTCTCCCCGTCCCGATCTCCCCTTCCGGACTCTGGTCAATGTCGAACGGCTTTCCGTCGACCGTGACCCGGATTTCCGCCGGACGGTCCACGACAAATTCCATGGTTCCCATGGCACGGATGCGCACCGTGCACGACGTAGCATCCGCGGTGCTTTCAAGTACCTCGGCATTCAGGATCTCCCGGAACCCTGTTCCGCCTGGCCTGGCGCCATACCGTAAGACGAGTTCGTGCGAGCCCCCATCGTGGAAGGACGCCGGGACCTTTGTCGTTCCACGATGGACCATTCCGTCGATACGCATCTCCGACAAATGCGGCCCGTCGTGTTCCACCAGGACATTCCAGCAGGTGCGTCGATGGACAAGCCCTTCGAGCCTGATCGATCCCAAAGGCAATGCCAGTGGAAGGACAGCCATCCCCCCGGGGTCAAACTCCAGACCGATCAGTCCTTCCAGTATTCCGTGATACCAGCCCGTCAAACAATTCAAGTTCGACACCGCCCCATGCCGGAGCCAGCTTTCTGGATTAGAGATGTCCAGGCCGTCCAGCATCAGGAATTCCGGCACATACCCCAGTCGACGATACGCCTCTCGGGCGGCGCCGAACCAGCGCATGATGCCGTCGCGCCTTCCGGTCCGCCGCAGCACCTTGAGTAGGTAGAGATCCCAGTGAGGGTACCACGAAGCCACTGCCTCTTCGCTCCCTCTCCGGATATCCCAGGAAGGAAGCATGCATGTTCCATACGCAGACTGGAGATGCTGTTCCAGAAACGCCGCCATTTGAGGAAGCACACTTCTGACGAGCGGGATTCCGAGAGGTGTTTGAAGGAAGATGAGGGAGAACAGCGGATACGCTGGATTGCGCCTGCCTGTTTCTGCATCGAATGAATCCACGAGAAAACCGTGGTCTTTGTCCCAAAACGATTTCAGGAATGAAGCTTCGAGGGCCTCAGCCAGAGACCGGCTGTCTTCACGGACCTGCGCGTCTTCCATGAGGATCGCAGTATTTTCGAGAACGCGGGCAAAGGCGTAGAGAGATCCTGTTTCAAGGGCAACGACGCTCTGTTCCGTTCTCCCGAACCGGACCGGATGGTCGGGATAGAAGCTCAAATTTCTCACAAGTCCGGTTCCGCCTGAGAGGCGGACGCACCGATGAAGGTGTTCCACGGCGTGCGGGTATACCTCCAGCAGATCCCGGTGCTCTCCCGTCTCGAGCGCGTGTTGATAGGCCAGGTGCAGGAGCAGAAACTCCAGGGCGCCGTGGGGGGGAGTGTCGAGGGGCTCCAACGAGCGCGTCCAACGCGCAGGGATCGCGCCATCGACGTCTCTGTGCGTGTTGATGAACTCCACCATGCCGGCCGCAAGCCGCTCTTCCCCCCAACGGAGACTCTCCACTCCGGTGACCAGATTATCCCATGCCCAGATCCAGTAGTACGCTCCCGGCGTCGCACGTGTCATGCCCAGCTCGCGGACCGTACACGACTGCACAATACCGGGGACAGTACCGAAACACTCGTCCAATTCCTGAATACCGTCCCCCGAAAGCCGGGGTGCGACCTGGGCAAGCTTTTCGAACGAGCGTCGAGTCTGCAGAGCTGCTTCCTTGAGTTCATCAATCCCCGGAATCGCTGACTCGTTGAACTCGCCAGCGATCACCAACACCGGGTGGGCCTCCCTGCCTTTGTCCAGTGGGACAAGGAACCGAACGCATTCTGCATTTTGTTCGACGGTGCATTCATCCCCGCCAATGTGTATCCAGGTACGTGCATCGTAAACCGGTATGTCCGCGTCGCGATACTCCGGCCGGAGATCGGCCGCCGTGGCGAGTCCGGACCGGATGGTGCGGTTGAAGATCTTCCGCCGCAACGGCTCGGGTATCAGGAAGTCGCCCGCATAAGGGCCTTCCTGGGAAATCCACGACGCGAGGCGAATCTGATCGCGACACTCCAGGTGAAGCCAGCCATTCCGGACGTAAGGGGCCTTCCAGACCCGCTCGCCGCGGACCATCGTTGTGCATGCATCCGGGAAGAATGTGGCCACGAGGTGACATCCTTCCAGGGCTCCCGACACCGCAAGGTGCAGTGCGCGGGGAGTGGCCTGTATCTCCAGACTCATCCGCTTTCCCCGGGGCGAAATGTCTGCGCGAACGCTCCAGGGTTCCCACTCGACGCGTTCAAAGCAGACGGGCTCCTCTCGCCCGGTCTCGTCCCGGACGGAGAGCACAATGGCCCCTTGTTCACGCACAAGCACCCGGGAATTCCGGCTTACGGGCTGCATTCCGTGGAAACCGACCTCGGTGATACCATGGGCGTCCACGGCGACGCATGCATTGATGCGATCGCCGGAAATCCAGCACGACCTGTCCGCAAGCATGTCCAGCCGGCGAATCATGCGTCCTTCTCTGGAATGAGCCGTCCATCCGCGTACAGCAGGATGAGATCGTCGGCAATCTTCATGCGTGTGCCGGCCGCTGCGGCCGAAATACGCGGAGCCCCACCCGCCGTACGTGATGTCACGCACCAGAAGAACCTGACCTTCGTGTCGTGAACCTGCCACCGAAGAAAATGATCTCGCGTGCCGTCGTTGGGATACGCCGGAATCATGTCGGTTTGACCTGTCGAGGTTGAGCCAGCGTCCGGCGCAAGAAGAAATAC
>JADLEA010000341.1 GCA_020846365.1 Bacteroidota bacterium | reverse complement strand
GTACTGCTGTCCGTGCGGGGCCAGTCACATCCATGAACGCGGAGGGGTCGTGCTGGTTCATCACGACAAATGCAGCGGCTGTAAGGCCTGTATCGCCGCATGCCCGTACGATGCCCGGTTCATCCATCCCGAGGGGTATGCCGACAAGTGCACGTTCTGCATTCACCGGGTGGAGCGCGGACTCGACCCCGCGTGCGTCGCGGTCTGCCCTACCCATTGCATGCACTTCGGTGATCTTGATGACCCGAACAGCACCGTCAGCCGGCTGTTGCTTTCCCGAAAGCATCATGCGCTCCTTCCGGAAGCCGGTACCGCCCCTCAGGTGTGGTACCTGGATTGACAGAGACGAAAGGCAAGAGGCACATCTATGCGTGAGCTTGTGACAACACGAACAAATCCCATGATCGACCCCACCCTGCACTTCTGGAGTTGGGAGATCCCGGTGTACCTCTTCCTGGGCGGACTGGTCGCGGGCATGATGATCATCTCGGGGTACTTCCTGTTCCGGGGGCGCCACAAGGAGATGTCCTGTTCATGCCTGACGCTTCCCTTGTTGAGCGTTGTGCTCTTGAGCCTTGGCATGTTTGCCCTGTTCCTGGACCTTGCACACCGCTGGTATTTCTGGAGGATGTACGTGACGTTTCAGCCGACATCGCCCATGTCATGGGGCTCTTGGATTCTGATACTCGTGTATCCTGCGCTCCTGGCAAATGCACTGATTCGTCCGCCGGCCTGGATCGCGCGGCGGGCTCCGTTCGTAAACGGCCTTTCGCAACGGGTGCAGGCGCACAGCGCCACGGTGAAGTTCATTGGGATTCTGAACATGATCCTGGGAGGACTGCTCGGCGTCTATACGGGCATCCTGTTGAGCGCGTTTGGCGCACGGCCACTGTGGAACAGCTCTATTCTCGGGCTCCTGTTTCTCGTGTCCGGCCTCTCCTCGTCCGCCGCATTCGTCCATATGGTCGCTTCCGATCCACGGGAGCAAAAACTGCTTGCCAAGGCGGACAACGGCTTCCTGACATTCGAGCTTGTGGTGATCGGGATGTTCCTGATCGGCCTGATCAGCAGCACCCGGGTCCATATGGAGGCGGCGATGCTCCTGCTGACGGGTCCGTACGCACCGGTCTTCTGGGTTTTTGTGGTTGTGTTGGGGATTATCGTACCGCTCATTATTCAATCCATGGCAGTAAATCACAAGATCGCCCACACACCGGTGGCCCCTCTGCTGGTCGTCCTGGGAGGTCTGCTCCTCCGCTTTGTCATCGTCCAGGCCGGACAGGCAAGTCACTGGACACGCTCCGCTCTTACGAATTAAGGAGATTTCCGTATGCACGCAGACGCTCAATCGCTGGCGGGAGAGCCGGTCGATGCACGCGCCCCTGAAACCCCCTATCCCACAGCCCGGCCCTATATGCACCCGTATCTCGCGGGCTTTGGGCTCGGTTTGGTCCTTCTTGCAGCATTCGTGATCATGGGCCGAGGACTGGGCGCATCGGGCGCTTTCAGTTCGCTGGTGGCGGTCGGGGCCGACGCCATCGCACCGGCACATGCCAGAGCCAATGGGTTCTATGCCGAATACCTCGGCGACGGTACCTCGAATCCGCTGATGGATTGGCTGGTGTTTGAAGTCCTCGGCGTGTTTGCAGGGGGATTCCTCTCCGGCATCCTTGCCGGCCGGATCCGTACGGGAGTCGAACGGGGTCCCTCCATCTCCAAAGGCATGCGCCTGTTTTATGCCTTTGTGGGAGGCGGACTCATGGGCATCGGAGCCAAGCTGGCCCGCGGCTGTACCTCCGGTCAGGCTCTCACCGGCGGCGCCATGCTGAATGTGGGCAGCTGGGCATTCATGATGTGTGTCTTTGCCGGCGCGTATGCAACTGCGTATTTCATCAGGAGACAATGGCAATGAACGCACCGTTCTACAAGTTCGGGCTCTTCGGCGACAACATGAGCCTCATCGTCGCGTTCTTCATCGGCATCGGCTTCGGATTCTTCCTGGAGAGAGCCGGCTTCGGTAACGCCCGCAAGCTCGCCGCACAATTCTACTTCAAGGACCTGACCGTGTTCAAGGTGATGTTCACCGCCATCATCACGGCAATGCTCGGCCTCTTCTACCTTTCGTGGATGGGTCTTGTGGATCTCTCCCTCGTCTACCTCACCCCGACCTATCTCCTTCCCCAGATTGCCGGGGGCATTATCCTTGGCGTCGGGTTCGTCGTGGGAGGGTATTGCCCCGGCACTTCATGTGTCGCAGTCTCAACCGGAAAACTGGACGGCGTCATGTATCTCCTGGGCGTCATCGCGGGGATCGTCGTCTTCGGTGAGCTCTACCCCTTCCTGGGTGGATTCTACACGGCGACACCCATGGGGCAGATCACCCTTCCGCAACTGCTCAACGTGCCCTACGGACTGGTTGTCTTTCTGGTTTCTCTGATGGCCGTTGGAGGCTTCGCCGGCGCCACATGGGTGGAGAAGAGAATGGCATCCCGGAAGGGAGTGCAGCCGTCATGAAACGCGTCCTCGCAAACCTCAAACCCACTTTCAGAGCCGGGCTGCTGGTGGGCGTCCTCGGACTCATCGCGGCTTTTGCCGGAAGCCCTTATCAGGGTTCTCAATTCACCATCGATGCGCAGGAGCTGGCACGCGTTGTCGAGACCACGACGGATCATGTGACCCCTGAAGAGCTTGCCGACTGGATCATTCAGGGCAGGGCGGACTACCGGTTGATCGATCTTCGCACCGCGCAGGAATACGGGGAGTATCACATCCCCGGCGCAGAAAATTTTGGCCTCACCGCGCTTCCTGACGCAGGGTTGCAGAAGTCAGAAAAAATCGTACTGTATTCCGAAGGAGGGATACACGCTGCGCAGGCCTGGTTTCTGTTGAAGGCCAAAGGATATTCCGGCGTGTACATGCTGTTTGGCGGACTTGACGGTTGGAAGGACGATGTGCTCTTCCCATCGCTTGCCGCCAACCCGACGCCTGCGCAGACCGTGCAGTTCGGCAAGATGAAGGAAGTAAGCAAATTCTTCGGAGGTGCGCCCCGTAGCGGCGGCACCGATTCGGCGCAGACACCGTCATACGCTCTCCCCAAAGTGGAAATGCCCCAATCCGTGGAGGCGTCGCCGGCGAGCACACCGAAGAAGAAAAAGAAGGAGGGTTGCTAGCGGCCATGAGCTGGAGTGATGATCTGGCTGAAGGCGATCGGACCCGCAATGGTTGCCGGCGCTCGTGACCCGGGCTTCCATAACGGTCAGCGGCGCTGTGCTCGCTGGCGGACGAAGCTTGCGCATGGGAGAGGACAAAGCGCTGGTGCAGTTCCACGGGACAACGCTTCTTGAACACTCGATCCGCATCCTGCAGTCTGCAGTGCATCCGGTCGTTGTCGCATGCGGCCAAGCCGATCGCTACCTCCTGCCGGGAGTGCGCTGCATTGCCGATGGCATTCAAGACCGCGGCCCGCTGGGCGGCATTCTCGCCGCACTGGAAGAATCTTCCGCCGATGCCGTTCTGATCCTCGCCTGCGATCTCCCTTTTGTGACACCCGGCCTGCTCCACACGTTGAGCACCGCACCGCCCGCCGACTCCATCGTGCTTCCGGCCTCGGGCGGAGAACTCCAGCCTTTGTGCGGACGGTATCCCCGATCGCTGAAGCCGGCCCTGCACCGATTCCTCGCGGAGGGCAGGAGGAAAGTGATGGATTTTGTCGAATCGCAGAATCATCACTATATTGTCATCACGCCTGACCACCCGCTCTTCCGGCCGTCGTTGCTCGCAAACATCAACACCCCGGAGCAGCTGGCACAAGCTGAGGCGGCGATACGACGAAATGAACCCTGACCCCACAACACCACCCTCGCTGGCCACCGCTTCCCCGGCTCCACTCTCGCTTCGCTGGCAACGTGCCGCGATGCTGGGAAGCCTCTGGGCGGCTAACGAGATCGTCCTGGGAAGCTTTCTTCACAATGTAGGTGTTCCCTTTACGGGAACAATCCTTGCGAGCATCGGCGTGGCAGTGCTCGTTGCGGGATTACGGCTCTGGGACGATCCGGGCGTCATCTGGCGCGCAGGCGTGATCTGCTCCCTCATGAAGTCCATTTCCCCCAGCTCGGTAATCCTGGGGCCGATGATCGGAATCCTGGCCGAAGCTGGGCTCCTGTACCTCTTTGTCATCCTGTTCCGTCGATCCTGGGCCGGATGTCTTCTCGGCGGCATCGCAGCAAGCATGACGCCGATCCTTCAGAAGATCATCAGTATTCTTGTCGCGTACGGTACCGATGCGGCACGGATGTACGCTTCGCTCTTCACGCTCATCGCGGACAGGATGCATGTCACACACCTCAGCGCGCTTGACGCGCTCTGGGTGCTCGTCGGTGCCCAGGCACTACCGGGAGCCCTTGCGGCCGTCATGGGAATGCTGATTGCACGCAATGCACGCGCCATGAAGCCGGGAGACGTGCCGGCGTCCACGGCCGAGACATCATGGGACATGAGTTTCGACAGCACAGCGCAGCCGTATTCGTTGACCTCCCTGGCACTGCACTGCTTGCTCATTGTATCGGGCCTTACGCTTCTTCCGCTGCTGCCGCAACTCGCGACTCCGATTCCCGTGCTCTTCTACCTCGTCATCATCCTGATCTGGTACCCCGCTCTCCGGACAAAACTCACGCGGGCCCGCCTCTGGATAGAATTTGGTGTTGTCGCTGTGATGGCAGGAATACTGCTGGGTGTCCTTGCGCCCGAGGGCGAGGGTACGTGGTGGACCGGTTTGCAGAGCGGAGTGGCAATGACCGCGCGTGCCGCTCTGGTAGTCACCGGCTTCAGCGCGGTAAGCATCGAGCTCCGGAACCCGGTTGTGATACGCTGGTTTCTGCGGCGGGGCCTTGGCACGCTTTCCTCCGCACTCCAGATGGCGTTCCGCGCGCTTCCTGCCATGGTCCAATCCCTCAGCGGATACCGCAGCGGCTTCCGTCACCCTCTCCGGGCGCTCAGCACAATGATGGCGCTCATGCTTGCGCAACTCGACAAACCTCTCCGCGTCTCAGCACGCGCAAAGGTGTATGTCCTCACCGGAGACCAAGGCGCAGGGAAGACAACCTATCTTGCAAGTGCCATCCCCCGCATGCGCGCAAAGGGCCTGACCGTGGGTGGGATTCTGGCACACGTCCTCTACGCAGACTCCAAACGCATCGGCTACGATGTAGAGAATGTGCTGACGGGAGAGCGTTCGCCGCTGTGCCGCACTGACCATGTGGCATCCCGGCAGGTCATCGGCCCCTTTGCCTTTCTTGAAGAAGGACTGGCCCTGGGCCAGCGCGCCCTGGCGCAGAAGACCATCGAGCATTGTGACCTGGTCGTCGTTGATGAAGTCGGACCGTTGGAATTGCAGGGAGGCGGGTGGGCGCAATCGGTACAACGCCTTCTGGGCATGGACGGAATGAACCTTCTTCTTGTCGTGCGCCCCGCCATGGTGGAGAAGCTCCAGACCCATTGGGGTATTGTGCCGGCGCTGGTGCGGGATATTCAAGAGGTCAACGCACAGGACTTTTTCCCCGACCCTTTTGGGAACTCCCGGCATCATATGAACGGAATGCTGTAACCAACGCAGAAAAGAAGGCCCTTATGGCAACGAAACAGGCAATTGTAAAGCAACTGGATGGCGTCACCTTCGCGGCAAAAGCCGATTCCGGTCACTGGGTGACCATGGACGGACCGACGGATTTTGGCGGAAGCAACGCCGGATCACGCCCGAAAGAGCTTGTCCTCTTTGCTCTCGGAGGCTGCACGGGGAGCGATGTCGCGGCAATTCTGAAGAAGAAACGTATTCCGCTTCAGGATTTCGAGATGCACCTCAAGGCAACTCAGGCGGACGAGCACCCGCAGGTGTACACCGATATTCACATCGAGTACGTTTTCTATGGCACCGGCATCAATCCCGCGGATGTGGAGCGGGCGATCGAGCTCTCCACGACAAAGTACTGCTCCGTGTCGGCCATGCTGCGCGCAAGCGTGAACCTTACGCATTCGTACCGCATTGAGCCGCCGAAAGGATCCTGGCAGGCGGACTGACGCGACGGCAACAGAAGTGTCGGGCGACCGGTTCGCCGGTGCAGAACCTGAGGCGCTCCGACCCTCCGAGGCTCAATTTTGGTGCGAAGCGATCGCAGGACCAGTCGGGTTGGTGCCGGGACGCGACGGGCAGGTAGTCCTGACTCCAACAACGGACGCCAGGGGTTCGTAGATGCAGAGAAACCGGCACCACCAGCGCCGCGTCAAGCATCCACAAGACCCAGGAACAACACTATGGGCGTCGATGGTATTCGAACGGGAACACCGCGCAGATTGCCCCGCGCACTCATGAGGGTTTCATACGCATTCGGCATCGGCTTCTTCGCACTCTTTCTCACAGGAATCAACGTGCAGACTTCCCCAACGGCTTCACCGGCAACAATCACCCCTTCAGAAGTGGACTCGCTTCAGAACCGCGATACGACTCATGTTCTTCTGGACGTGAGGACACGAGAGGAGTTTGACGGTCCGCTGGGACATCTGGAAGGGGCTCTTTTGATTCCGGTGCAGGAGCTCGAGATCAGGATCGACGAACTGTCTCCTTTCAAGAACAAGACCATTGTCGCCATCTGCAGGTCAGGCGTCCGGAGCGCCCATGCCACGGCCCTGCTGAACGCCAAAGGGTTTCATGCCCTGAACATGACCGGCGGCATGGTGCGCTGGAATGCTGAGGGCAGGCCTGTCATTCATACGGAGAACCAATGAGCGTCACGCAATTCCTTCTCTATGCCGTCCTCCTCCTCATCGTGGTCGTGTATGCGCGGCGGTTCTTTCTTACACGGGTAGTCAAGAGGTATTCAGCCATCCAGCTTCGTGACCGGCTGGGGGAAGGCGATGTGGTACTGCTTGACGTCCGGACTGATCAGGAATTCGGACGGGGCAGCATCTCCGGCGCAATACACATCCCCTCGCATGAGCTGACGCGGAGGGCGGAAGAACTGAAGCGCTTTGCCGGCAAGGAAATCGTCTGTTATTGCCAATCCGGAAACCGGAGTTTGATGGCTGCCGCCCGTCTGGGCCGCATGGGTTTCCGTGCAGCGAACCTCGAGGGTGGCATTGCCGAGTGGAACTTCGCTCAACGACAGAAAGGATAGCCCGATGCAATACGGTTTTTCAAAGAAGGTGGATCTCTCCTTTGACCGCGCGTGCGAAAAGGTGACGGAGGAATTGAAGAAGGAGGGTTTTGGCGTGCTGACGACCATCGACGTCAAGGAGACTTTGAAGAAGAAGCTGGACGTCGACTTTCCCCGCTACGTTATCCTGGGCGCCTGCAATCCCCCGTTCGCACACAAATCCCTGCAGGCGGAGGAAGAAATCGGCCTTCTCCTGCCGTGCAACGTCATCGTGTACGAAAAGGAAGGCACCACCCGGGTTGCAGCGTTCGATCCCCGCATCATGAGCGCGATTATCGACAACCCCGCGATAGCTTCCGTCGCGGACGAGGTGCGTGCACGACTGGAACGCGTGATCGCAGCGATGTGAAGAGCCGTTATGCCCTCGCGCCGGGTCTGAATTCCGTCCCCGCATCCTTTCGCAAACCGAAGTAGTGCTGGATGGCCCGGACGGTGCGCTCGGACGCGTGCCCGTCTCCATAGGGATTGACGGCAGTCGCCATCCGGCGGTACGCATCGGCGTTCTTCAACAGCTGCCGCGCAGTAACGTAAATCTTCTGCTCGTCCACACCCACCAGCTTCACCGTTCCATACCGCACGGCCTCGGGTCGCTCGGTCTTCTCCCGTAACACGAGCACCGGTTTCCCCAGCGAAGGACCTTCCTCCTGTACCCCGCCTGAATCGCTGATAAGCAGGTATGCGCGCGCCATGACGTGTACAAAATCCATATAGTCGAGTGGTTCGAGAAGCACCACGTTGGGAGTATTCCGGAGCACCGGCATCACGGCTTCACGGACGATGGGATTCTTGTGGACCGGAAAGACAATGACGGTTTCCGGAAACTCGAGCGCCAGGTGTCGCAGCGCGCGCGCGGCTCCTCGCATGGGTTCGCCCCAGTTTTCCCGGCGGTGCATCGTTACCAGCACCAGGCGCCGGCCGTCAGCAACCGCGCGCCGCAAGGCAGGGAGACGGAAGACATGCTTCTTCTTGACGGCGATGTGCAGGGCATCAATCACTGAGTTTCCCGTCACGCGTATGGTCGGCGCGGGAATGTGCTCGCGCAGCAGCGCCTGCCGTGCCGTGGAGGTGGGGGCAAAGTGCAGGTCCGCAATGGCACTTGTGAGCCGCCTGTTGATCTCTTCCGGAAACGGCTGGGTCTTGTCATTGGTGCGCAAGCCGGCCTCGACATGCCCCACGGGGACGTGCCGGAAGAACGCCGCCAGACTGCCGACGAACGTGCTCAGAGTATCTCCCTGCACCAGAACCATATCGGGTTGTTCTTTCACCATGAGACGGTCAAGCGCGTCGATCGTGTTGCGGGTGATCAGGGCAAGCGTCTGGCGCGGCCGCATGATGTTCAAATCGTGGTCCGGCTCGATCCCGAAGACGTCCAGCACCTGATCCAGCATATGCCGGTGCTGTGCGGTCGCAATCGTGACGACGCGGCACCAGCGGCGTTCGGCCCGAAGCCGTAGGATGATGGGCGCCATCTTGATGGTGTCCGGTCGTGTCCCGAAGATCACCGCGATCGTTTTCTTTTTTGCCATGCAGAGCTTTCCTGAAGTGACCTGCCCGGTCGTCCGAAACTCCCACGCAGCACTCGCCGTGGAGCCGGCCTGGATGCGGCGGGGTATGCAGCGTCCCGCAACGTCAGAATGCGCTTACAAAACCGACACTGAACTTGCTTTCCTTGGCCTTGACGTCATGGGTCAACTCGGCGACAATCCTGAAGTTGCGCGCGAGGAGATGCCCTACGTGTCCGGTGACAGTCTGATAATCAAGTGCATCCTGCTCGGAATCCACCCAGTTGTACAAACCCGTGGCATACCAGCGTCCCTTATCCCCGCCGGGTGTTATTGTCAATTCCGCGAACGCGCCGCGGCTCTTCAGCTGATGGCCGACTGCCAGAAAATACGGATTGTCATCCCGCCGCTCCAGGTACTGGACATTCAGATCGACGTTATCCACGGAAACCGTGAGGTCGGGTCCGGCAATCCAGAGCGAATTCGTCAGATCCAGCGAGGCCTCACGACCCCAGTACACGAAGCCGCCAAGACGCGCGTGCTCGCCCAGATCCTGCGATACACGAAAAGCGGTGTTCTTGTATTTGTCCCTGTCGAAGTTCCGCGCAAGATCCGCCGATCCGATCCCTGCACCGTTAAGCACCTCCAGTACAAGATCGGTGCCCGTCGGGAAGCCGTAGGTGAGCATGAGCCCGCGGTCATAGGTCAGGTTCGCAGAGGTCAACCCCGGCTTGATCCGGTAGATCTGGTAGTCCTCCAGCGTGAGACGGAGCTCGCGTTTGAACAGGGGATCGGAAACCTGGAACTGACCGACATAGACATCCAGCTCGCTCTTGAAGACATTGTTGAACATAACGAATGCATCCTCAAGCCCGGCCACCTCACCCCGTTCGCCAAAGAAGAAGTAGAAATAGTACGATATGTCCCTGGCGATCTGGCCGCCGGAAAGGAGCTTCACGAGATACGGCCATTGCATATCTGTCTTGCCGGATGGATGCGACTGCCAGCGTCCATACCCTTCAAGGCGAATCGCAAAGGGGATCTCACGCAGCAGCATGAGATCATCATCGCCGGTCTCCCGGAATGCCCGCGGGGCTTCTTTGTCTGCCAGCACGAAGCCGTTTCCGGCGAACTCATCACCGTACGGCTTGAGCCTGGGCGCGGGGTGGTGACAGGTGCTGCAGGACATGTCGTATTTCCGCGCGAATGCCGGAATCGCAGAAGCGTCCGACACGGCAAGCGCCAGAACGCACACGCCAAGAACGATAGACACGAAGACTCTGCTCATGGTCATGCTCACGGCAATATGTTCAGTTGAGTGGAATGCATGTTCACTTCAATGCGCTCTGCCTCTTCCATCGGAACACCGAGGAATTCCGCAACTGGTGCGGGGAGCTTCTGATAGTACATCGTCGCCTTCACGGTCAACGGTCCCGGCGCGCATGTTGCCGGAACGGTCCACGTGAAGGTTTCGAGTTTTGTTTCGCGCGGACCGATACGATAGTCGGTTGCCTGAGAAGCGGTGTTCCATTGCATGATCGTCATGCGGCCCTGGGGATCGAGATAGGGAAGCCGGAAGATCCGGTCGCCCTCGGGAATGCCGTCCCGCTGAATGCCCTGAAAATCAGGGAGGTTCAGCGGAATGCCCATATCCTGATAGGCGAGGGTGTTGGCGGCAATGGTAAATTCCTCGCCGGCAAAACCCTTCTTGTCCACAGGCAGATGATACGCTCTGCCCTTCGCATCTGTCGCTTCCACATGCAGCCACACCAGCCGTTCTTCAGCCGAACCGGACGGAAACTTGTGACCGGTCTTCTGGTTGAAGAGCGCGACGGTGAGCTTCACGCGTTCGCCCGGCTCGATCTCCCTGACGTCAGGATGGATGCGCACCTCGATGGTCCCCCGCACCTTTCCGGGGTCATGGGCACCGTGAAACAAATGCTGCCACGCGTCTTCCACGACCGGCGTCAGCGCGGCCAACCGCCCCTCTCCCTTCGTCATGTGACAATCCTGACATCGAACGCCTTCCCTGGCATATGGGCCTGCTTTCCACTCGAGATGCGTGGACTTGACCCAGACATCATAGGGGCTCTTTTCGTTATGACAGGTGCCGCAGAATTCCGCCGTGGTGATGAAATCGGACTTTCGCGTTTCGTGAGAGGGAGAAACCGCCCCCTCTCTTCGTCCGAACTTCGTCCGGCCGGGTTCGGAATAGTAGTTGAAGTTGTACGGCGTGTCGCCCGAAAAGCCGGTGATGGTGTGGCACACGTCGCACGAAACAGATTCGTTTGCCCGGCTGTTTGCCTCCGGTCTGGGAGGAGGCACATCGCCCGCCAGGAATGCCATGGGGGTGTGGCAGCCGTTGCAACCCGCCTTCACTCCCGCTACTTTGGGATCCTTCTCCGCGTGCGGAACGGCGAGTTTGAAATATTCGATCTCATCCCAGTGGTGCGTATAGGCCTGCGCCATCATGGATTGTTGCCACTGCCGGTAGAAATCGATGTGGCACGACGTCCCGCAAAAGGCGGGCTTGTCAAATTGATCGTACATCCTTGTTCCCAGGGCTTCGTCCCCCGCTTTCTTCTGTTGAGCCGAGCCCGTGGAAAGCAAGAGCGCCGAGAGCGCGAACACCGTCCAGTATTTCATCTCAGGTGTCCTCTATGTTTGACTACGATGTCACTTGGTGTCCAGAATGATCGGGAGCCCGTCTTTCCCGGCACCGACAATAATCACTTTGGTGTTCGGCGAATTGGAGAGCTTCTCCGTTGCCTCAATACCCTTCCACCGCAGCAGCTGTTCACTGATACCGGCGGCGACGATCGTCTGGAAATCGGCGATGCCTTTCGCCTCAATCCGCTTCCGGTCCGCTTCCTGCCGCTCTTTCAACAGAACGAATTCCATCCGTTGGGCTTCCTGATCCGCTCGTTGTTTCTGCTCGATGGCTTCCGTCAACTGGGTCGGCAGGGAGACGTTCCGGAGCGGCGTGGATTCGACGATAACGCCCCGCTGGGCTACCGTTCGCGCCAGCTCTTCCTGAATGGCGAGACCCAGGCGCTCGCGCTCGGTGGAATACAGCGCACTTGCTTGGAAACTCGCTGTGACGGACCGGCTGTGCGACCGGAACTGAGGGACAAGCACAATCGTCTCGTAATCGCCGCCCGCAATCGTCTGGTACACCCGGGCCGCAGAATCCGGGTTCAATCGGTACAACACGCTGATCTCCAGGCCGATGGTCAGACCCTCGCGCGAGAGCACTTGCATGAGCTCCTTGTGCTCGCGTGTTTGCGTGGAGAATTTGTGAACCCGCGCCAGCGGATTCACCATATTGATGCCGGGAGGCAGCGTGCGCTCCGATACGATCCCGAAGAAATCCACCACGCCCACATGCCCGGCCGGCACCTGGGTGAAGAACTGTGAAAGGGCCAGCAAGCCGAACACGACGAGTCCGAGCACCGAAATGTTGGCGAGCGACCGGAAGGACAGATTGTTTTCCTTCACTTTGCGTGCGGCACCGCGCCAGGCAAAGAAGGCGACAATTGCCACAAGAACACTCAGGATGAAGAGCATAGGGATTCTCCTTCTGGTTATGGACGCATGTGAACGCTATGGGATACTCTCGTGATGTTTCCTGCCGAAACGACCGATGAGCATTGTTCCAGCGATCCCGTTACGCCCCCCATATACAGTATGGACTCCCCTTGTGCGCCGCCGCAAGGGCGGGCCGGCAGGGCCCATCAGCGAGAGACACAAATCCTACACCGGTAGCCGCCTGACGACCACCACCGTCATGTCGTCCGCCGCCGCCTCATCCCCTTGATGTGTCCGGACGGCAGACAGGATGGCATCCTTGATGACTTCCGCACTATACGCCCGATGCGCCTCGACGACATGGGCCAGCCGTTCTTCTCCGAGAAGCTCCTGACGCTCATTGTTGGCTTCGGGAATACCATCCGTGTACAACACCATCACCTCACCGGGTTCCAGCGTGATCGTCTCTTCTTCGAAGGTCACACCGTTCAGTATCCCGAGCAGGGTGCCTCCGATCGACAGCGAGCGCAGCGGCTTCGCCGGTGACGTGAGAAGGGGCGGGTTGTGTCCCGCGTTGCTGTAGCAGAAGGTGTGCTTCTCCGTGTCGAGAATGCCATAGACGAGCGTTACGAATTTTTCCGGCGACGTGCTGAGGACGAGCCTTTCGTTGAGCATCGATGTGCAGGTTGCCGCGCCCGGCGTTTCGTGCGCGACATCACGGACGGATGCCTGGGTGTGCGCCATGAGCAACGCCGCGGGCAGACCCTTCCCTGAGACATCTCCCATGCTGACGGCCAACCGGTGCGCGTCCAACCGGATGAAGTCATAGAAATCCCCCGCCACATTCCGCGCCGGGAGCGCCGCAGCCGCGAACTCATACCCGGGAACGACCGGGACGTGCGATGGAAGGAGGCTCATCTGGACTTCGTGCGCCGCCAGAAGATCCTGCTCAATGCGTATCTTCTGTCGTTCCTGCTCGACGAGGCGCGCATTCTCCAGTGCAATCGCAGCATGAATGGAGAGGGCGTTCATGATGTGAGCATCCTCATCCGTAAACACCCCCTCATGCTTGTTCAACAACTGGAACACCCCGATGATGTTCCCTTCCTTTGTGCGTATCGGCATGCACAGAATAGACCGCGTCCGGGAACCGGTTGGCTGGTCAAACTCCGGCGTGAACCGCGGATCCAGGTATGCGTC
>JADLEA010000340.1 GCA_020846365.1 Bacteroidota bacterium | reverse complement strand
TGTCGGCAGTGGTGAGAGTCCAGGTGTGGACACCTCTCCGCGAAATCGTCGTCCCGTTTTTGTCATAGTACGAGTACGAATGTCCGTATGTCCAGGTTGTCCCCACCTTCAAAGGGACATTGAGAGCATTCGGAGTCGCAGGTGGATCGACCGGATCGCTCGCGGCCGGAACGCTCGCGGTAGGATCGGTGCATGACCATTGCACCGCACAGAGGATGAGAACCAACAAGAAGAGCCAATGGCGTTTCATGGCGGGACCCTTCGGCTGGTGAAACAGGTGGAAAGAGAGGGAGAGATGGAGAAGAGGCGATACCCGACCGTCGCGCAGGCCAAAAACCCGTGAGAGGAAATGTCTCCCCTTATCCCAAGAGGAGAGAGACTTCTGTGCTCGTCCCCCATATTGTCCCCCGGATAGAACAATCAAATGTGTGTATCAGGCAGACAAAAGTCAAGATCCGGCTTTTGGAAGTGCATCAGTTTGCGGTTCCCGCCCGGACATGCCGGAGAGTCCAATGTGAACTGCTCGATATAAGCTGCAACTTTTCGCTTGACTTTGACCATCCGGTGTCATACTTTGTAGTGCAAAGTACTTTCGAGGGATCCCATGACAGACGTCGACTCCGGCCTCCGCGACATTGCAGAAATCCGCTCCATCATGGAGCGCTCCACAAAATTCATCTCCCTGAGCGGCTTTGCCGGAATCGGCGCAGGCACGGTCGCCCTCGCAGGAGCATGGTTGGCCTGGATCATGTTCGACGCAGACAATGTGGTGCTCAACTACCGCGCCACGGTGGCAGATTTGCAGCCCGACACCCACACCAGCATCGTGCTCCTCGGCGCCGTTGTGCTCCTGCTCGCGCTGGGAATCGCATGGTTTTTCTCCCGGAGAGTTATCCGGAAACACGCCGAGCCCGTGAACCGGACAGTGATGCGGCACCTGATCCTCTCCTTCGCGGTACCCGTCCTTGTCGGCGCGTTCATGTCGCTGCTCATCTTCTACCGCGGCCCCCTCTGGCCGGTCGTCCCGGCCATGCTCCTCTTTTACGGGCTCGGGCTCTTCAGCGCCGGCTCGTTTACATTCGGAGAGATCAGGACACTCGGGCTGATCGAAATCCTCCTCGGCCTGCTTGCCGCCCTGCTTCCGGAGTTCGGACTCTACTTCTGGGCCGCCGGATTCGGCGTGCTGCACATTGTGTACGGCGTTCTTTTCTTCCGGAAGTACCGCCAGTGAACCCCGTTATCGCGCAACTTAACCCGGTCTTCGAGAACCGTGTCCGACTGGGGATCATGTCGGTCCTCCTCGTCGGTGATCCGAGAGACTTCATCACGCTTCGTTCCCTTCTTGGCGTCACCGATGGCAATCTCGCCAGTCACCTCAAGGTGCTGGAAGACCACCGGTATGTGAAGGTCAGGAAGGAATTTGTCAACCGGAAACCACACACTTCGTACCTGGTCACCGAGGCAGGCCGGAAGGCGTTCCAGGATCACCTGGCAGGACTCGAGAAGGTCATCCGGAATGCCCGTTGAAATTTTTTTGTCTAGTCACTTTGCGGTACAAAGTCCTCTGGCATACACATCACAAAGGCGATAGTCGATGACAACGAATGCACCTGCAACGCGCGTCCTGCTTCTTACCACACTCGTTCTGGCATTGGCCGGAGATACCCTCCTCAGAGCTGAACCATGGGGCATCAATTTCACCGTGCTCGCTCTCATCCTGTTCTCCGGCATCCTCTTCCTCAGTCTCCGACTGCGTGACCCAATACCCCTTGAGGGGTGGTCCATCGCCGCGCTCGGGCTTCTCACTGCCGCATGCCTTTCATGGCGCGACTCCACCGACCTCGCCGCATTCAACGTCCTCGCAACGCTCGCAGCCGCACACCTGGTGACCGCGCGAAAGAACGCCGGAGAACTCCCCCGCATGACGTTCATCGAACATATCCAACATGCGATCCTCCAGGTGGTTCACCTCTCCGTGGGATCCGCCTTTCTTCTCCTCCGCGACCTCCGAACTGAAAACGGCGATGGCGAAGGCCGGCCCTTGCGCCGGAATCGCGTGTGGCTCGGAATCGCGCTGGCAGTCCCCGCCCTCCTGCTGTTCGGATCGCTGCTGATCTCCGCTGATGCGACATTTGAATACCTGATCGTAGAAGTCCTCCGGATCGATATCTGGACACTCCTGGGGCACGCTGCCCTCATCGCCTTCCTGGCCTGGACGGCCGGCGGTTGGCTGCGCGGTCGCTTTTTTGCCACGGAATTCGCCTCCTTCCCTGTCCTCCTCCCCAAGCGGGTCTCGCTGGGAGTAACAGAGCTCGCAATCCTTCTTGGCTCTCTGGATGTAATGTTTGGTGCGTTCGTGCTTTTCCAGATCCCCAACTTCTTCGGCAGCCACGCGACAATTCTGGGCACCCCAGCGCTCACCTATGCGCAGTACGCCCGCCGCGGTTTCTTTGAACTGATCACCGTTGCCGCCCTTGGTCTTCCCCTCCTCGTAGCGGCCGACTGGCTCTTCCGCACGGAGTTGAAACGTGAGCGCCGGATCATCCGCGCGCTCTCCATCACGATGATCGTGTTCCTTGGCGTCATGCTCGCCTCGGCCATACACCGGTTGTCTCTCTACATAGAGGCGTACGGACTGACCACCGCTCGGGTCCATGCCGCCGCGATCCTCATCTGGATCGCCATCACGCTTCTCCTCTTCTGCCTGACGGTGCTCCGGGGCAAGAGGAACTTGCTCCCCTTTGCCGTCGCAGTGTCAGGATTCATCGTTCTGCTCGGACTGAACGCCGCAAACCCCGATGCGCTTGTCGCGCGCGTAAATACAACCCGCATGGTCGCCGACGGGAAGTTCGATCCCCAGTACACCTTCAGACTGGGTGCGGATGCGGTACCGATCCTCCTCGAAGCCATCCCGGTCATGGAAGCCGGGCATCAGAGCGCACTTGCCGAACGACTCTTAGAGTGGTATGGAGACCCCGGGGACGGGGGGGATTTGCGCTCGTGGAATGCCGCACGGATGAGGGCTGCGGATCTTGTGCGCGGACGCATAACGGAGCTGCGGAGTTACATTCTCCCCGAGGATACCACCGTCACCCCGGAGAGGTAGAACGAGAGGAGAACAAGCGGTTTCTTGACGTGGCCGGGAGTTACGATATTAGCGACTCCAGCTTCACGAACGCCGCGTCATCAATTCCGCATATCCTGTTGATGACGCGGACCAGGTCCTCCAGGTCCACGCCTGTCCGGTTGGAAAAGATGATCACGGCATACTTCGCGGACGGCTTCGTGAGGACTATGGTCCTGAATCCTCCGTTGGATCCCGTATGATAGACGAGCCTGGAATCGCCATGTCCGGCAACGAACCAACCAAAACCATACCAGATATTCCTGACTGTATCGATCGGGAATTGCGGCGACTGAGCGGCTCCCACAAGACCCGGATCAAGTACTTGGCTTTGCTGTATCGCCGTGATCCACTTGAGGTAGTCGTTGATGGAAGTATACATCCCTCCGTCCCCCATCGTCGAAAAGAAAAGGCTTTGCTTCGCATCGGCAATGGTGAACGTGTCCTTCTCGCTCTCATAGCCGAGCGCGCGATCAGCGATCCGGAACTCCGGCTGTATGACGCCGCTTCGCACCATGTTCAATGGGGCGAACACGCGTTTGCCAAGGTACGCCGGATAGGTATCACCCGAGAGTTGTTCAATAATCAGCGAAAGGAGGCAGTACGCAGTATTGCTGTACCGGTATTGCGAGCCGGGGGAGAAGTAGCCCGTATCTATCGCCGAGATGGCTGCCAACACATCCCTGTCCCAGAACTCCCTGTGGCGCGACCTGTCTACATGAGCATAGTGATCCACAATCCCGGAACTGTGGGTGAGAAGTTGCCGTACCGATACTCGCTTCGCAACTCCGGGTGCAAGCTTCGGGAAGAACCGGTCCAGTTTGTCATCCAGCGAGAGACGACCCTCCTTCGCCAACTGCAATACACCGTAGGCGGTGAACTGCTTCGTCATCGAACAGATATTGAAGTTCGTCGAAGGCCTCACCGGCGCCCCCGAATCCAGATCTGCGATGCCGTATCCTTTGCTGAAGACAACCTTGCCGTCTTTGATCACCCCGATTGCAGCCCCCGGCGCCCGGCTCCGATAGATGGACGACATTAGCGAATCGATCTGGGCACGCTCCGCCTCAGACCAGTTCGACTCAAGTCCCCCGTGCTGGTGGAACACCGAATCAGATCCTGCGAACATGCTGCGGTCGATCGATTCACCCATCTTCTTGTAACTTGCGGCATCAGGATGCAGACCGTCATTCTGATATGTTGACACAAGCCTCGTCGTATCGAGCGGATTGCGCATCACCCTGTCGAAATCAATGCACCCGTCGAAATTGCCCTTTGTACGGATCCATGCGTTGACGAGGCTTCGGCAGAGTTCGCTGTACTGATTGAAATACGAATGACCGTTGAACGGAAGGATCGTAATGCCGTAGATTCTGATGTTCTTCGCATGGGCTTTGGCTATCATCATCTGGTAGGCGGCAATGAGGTTCGTGGCAGTCAGCGAAGCGGCATGTACAGACTTGACCTTGCCGATATCATTCACCCCTTCAAACACAACGGCCCAACGCACCGTGTGTTGACCGCGAATATCCCGATCGAACCGGCTTGCTCCTGTCGGGCCCAGTCCACCCGAGAGCACGCAATTACCGCCGATACCCAGATTGAGCACACCCACATGCTGAGTGCTGGAATCTTTGAGGAGCGATTCCGAAAACACATCCGTCCATCGATCCTGCTTGTTTGTCGTCGACCCCCGTCCATCAGTGATGGAGTTGCCAAGTATCGCAACACACGCCGCCGATGACGGCGCCAGGACGTCAATCGCATTGATGTTGTACCAATGATCGGTGGTAATGGCTCCAGAGAACACCGTCCTGGATGCTTCGTTCCCGCTCAGCAGATACGATGTGGTCCTTGATCCGGGATGACCGGTTATGTCCGCCGGGGAATCGCCATAGTGAATCGTAATCGCAATATCAGCTCGCGGTTGTAGTCGGAACGGAATTGGATCTGAAGTGATCGCAGCGCCTGGTGCAACAGTGGTCTCCGTCTCCCCGTCGAACGAGAGAAGCCTGTCGGTACTCGAGTCTATCGCACTGCCACCCTTCGACAGAGCGATATGGACGGCATGAAATGTGACAGGAGTTGTGCTGAATTCGTTTGTCAACCGCAATCGCACGCTTTTCCCCCCGATGGAGACGCGAACGACCTGCCGAAGCGTATTGTTGCTCAAACCGGGCGCGGGCGGATTATTTCCCGGTTCAACAAGTTGCGGTGCAGTGCTCCAGGTCCCCACCCATTTAGTTGACAAGCCTGAACGTTCTGCAGTACATTGCAGGGAAGAAGCAGAAGCCAGAAGGAGTATGGTGAAACCCGCCACGATCGCAGACGGATGGCGAAGAGAACGAACTCGCCAGAAACGAACGATATGCTTCATCTCAGATCTCCGGCATATTTTGCGACGTAAGATAAGGCAGGGTTCAAGGATTGTCAACATGCCGTCCATAGGAAGCGGGTCCAACCGGCTTCGGACTTCCTCGTTGGGCCGGCATGCGAAAGGCGGCGTCTTCGTTGGCCGCAGGACTCATAGGCATTTGTTTTTCGTCCCTAACGCCCGTACATTGCAGTCCCCGACAGAACATCACGAGAGTACACTTTGACGACCCGAATCCGATTTCTGGCCATCCTGTCCCTGATGTCTCCCTTCTTCCTGCGCGCTCCTGCAGAAGAACTGACTCACCCACGCCTGCTGGCCGATCGAGCCGACATTGATTCTGCGAAGAGTTGGATCAGAAATTATCCCTGGTATCGACAGCTCTTTGAGCTGCACAAGGCCGAGATAGACAGCTTCCTGGCACACGGTCCCATCCATATCTCTCCGATCAAACAGATCTATCAGTACCAGATGTACACCTGTCCCCGGCACGGGGTGGAGTTGATGTTTGAGGAGTTCCGCCCCTTCGAGCACCGGTGTCCGAAGGATACCACGGAGATCTACCGCGGGGGCAAGTACGATATGGCGTGGGCGGGATGGTACAACCGGCTTCTCGCAAATCATCTCGTCTGGATGGGGCTCCTCTATTCCACGTACGGCGAGGAGAAATACGCTGCGGCCGGAAAAGAGATTCTCATGGGCTTCGCACACACCTATCTCTCTTATCCCACCGACAACACTATTCTCGGCCCTGCACATGTCTTCTTCGGGACGCTCTCCGAATCGTTTTGGGGGGTCGATATGGCGTACGGCTACGACCTTCTCTACACGTATGATGGCTTCTCCCCGCAAGACCGCATCGCGTTGAAAGACAGTCTCTTCTATCCTCTCGCGCGCATCACGCAGAAATTTCCCGAATCCGCTTCGAACCGTCAACTCTGGTACAACAACGTCTCCGCCGCTGTCGGATTTCTTTACGGCGATCGGGAACTGATCGAATTCGCAATTAACGGTACCTACGGTTTCCGATGGCAACTCGGATCGGCTCTCCCGGAGAGCGGTTTCTGGGCCGAATGGTCAGGGTATCACTTCGTCGCGCTCAGAGCGATGATCCACCTCGCCGAGATGGCCCGTCACAACGGCATCGACCTCTACCACATGGAGATCGCGGGCAGAAACATGAAGAAGATGTTCGATGTCCCGTTCCAGGTCATACTCCCGAACTTTGAGTTTCCGAGGAGCAAAGACAGCGGTGGAGGGAGCATCCTGGAGTACGCCCCGTATTATGAAGTCGGGTATGCAGTCTATCGTGACCCCACGTACCTGGCCTTGCTTAACGCCACGCATGTGCGACGAGGCGTGCAAGTCGTTGGCGAAACCTCCGCGCTGGGAAGGGAATCGGAACCCGTGTCACCGTTCGCCCTCGTGCCGGATCTACCGCACACCACTGCAGAGTTCACCCCGAGATACAGCGTGAATCTGGAAGGTAACGGGTTTGCAGTCCTGCGCAACGGATCCCCGCAGACCTACCTGTATCTCGACTACGGCATCATGGGCGGAGAGCATGGACATCCCGACCGCCTTCAGCTGGGGTACTATGCAGGCGGGCGAAACTGGATCGTGGATCCATTGAACGAATCGTACATGAACCCCAATCTCCAGTTGTGGTACAGGCAAACGATCGCACATAACACTCTCGTGGTCGATCAGACGAGCCAGACCTGGACAAACGGTTATGGCAAGTTCTTCGGTGCGCTCCCTCATTTTCAAGTGGCGTCGGGTGGTTCAACCACGGCCTATCCTGGGGTAGTGTTGACACGCACACTTCTTCAGGTTGGCGACTATTTCATCGACCTGTTCGATGCAGAGTCCCCCGACACCCACATCTATGATTATCCGCTGCACTCGTTCGGTACACTCTCCCTCTCCGGAGTGGCAATCGAACGGCAGCCGAACGATCTCTTTGGCAACACGCCCGGCATTCCCGGTTACGACCAGCTCACGGAGATCCACGCCGGAGATACCGATGGCGCATGGTCCGGGGTCTTTGTCGACAAAGGCAGGCACCTTTCGGTGCATGCGCTGGGTGAGCAGGGGACCCGGGTTTTCAAGGCAATGACGCCCCCTCTCGGAGGGTTCTACAAGCAAATGGTGTCGGAGCAGGTTCCGCTTCCGATGATTCTTGCCCGGCGAATTTCTGATTCAACCAGGTTCGCATGTCTTGTGCAGGAATCAGAAACGCCTGGGACAACAACGGTGTTCCAGGAGGTCGGAAAATCCGGCGGCTACCGAGTTACGCGCGGACCTGTGACCGACGCGATCTTCGCCGACATCGACAATTCGGTATACTGGGTGCTGCGAAGAGTAGACAAGACCCCCTCGTTCTTCGCCGGGTTCAATGTCCGGGAGATCCAAGAAGGCGCGGAGCCCATTTTCTCTTCGCGGATCCGGCTCGCATCGCTGCAGTGCGCGTGGAGGGATTCGATTCTGGAGATCTCTATCCCACATGCATTCGATCCAGTGCGTATCCGCGCACCCCGGGCATCACGGGTTCTCCTGAACGGAGAGCCATCCCCATTCACGCGGGAGGGCGATGACGTCATCATCTCTCAACGTGCTCACTTCCCCATCACAGTACCTTCGCCGCGCGACACCGTGATCTTCCTGGGACGTCGCAACTCCGTCCTTGTGGCCGTCTGCAACCC
>JADLEA010000339.1 GCA_020846365.1 Bacteroidota bacterium | reverse complement strand
TCATGGCGAACCCCACATGCCGGGACCTCTACACGCATATCCTGCAGTTCCTGCGCACGCGCGTGTTCCCGTTGTCATACTGGGAGTCGCGCATCGATCGTCTCCGGACGATGATTACACCGGCGGCGCTGACTGATTCCTTCCGAACGTTGGACTACGGGTTCGATTCGGCGGCCTTCGTCAACTCTTACTCCGCTACGTCCTATCAGAACCAGCATGTGAAATTCGGACTGAAGCAGTTTGTGAACGCTCGCCTTTCGAGCTTAGGCAGTCAGCTTGCGGCCATTGGTTCTCCGCCGGTTGCCTACACGTATGAGCACAGCCCTCGTACCCCCCGTGGAAATGACTCCATACGGGTTACCGCGTCCTGTTTCGCGGCCGGCGGGGTGAAGGAAGTCGTCGTGCTGCTACGACGGGAAGGGGACGCCGATACGGCCAGGATTTCTCTTCTTCCTGACCCTGTTGCGGGGACAAAAAAAGTGGAGGAGGCAGACCGCTGGACAGGCACGTTGCCGCCTCTGGGTACCACACCCCGCGGCGCGTTCCGGATCCTCGTGAGGGATTCCCTCGGACAGGAATCGCTCTACCCTCGCAGGGGAGAGGCCGAGATTGTCGTCTCTGAACCGGTGAGCTCATCGCTCTTCATCAACGAGTTCATGGCCGACAATGACAACGTCGTTCTGGATCCTGCCGGTGAACACGATGACTGGGTTGAGCTCTACAATGGCGGCTCGACAGCGGTTCAGCTCACGGGCATGTATTTGACGGATAAACCCGATAATCTCACAAAGTGGCGGTTTACTCAGCCAGATCTCGTACTCGGTCCGGGTGCATTTCTCGTTGTCTGGTGCGACGAGCAGGAGACGCAGCCGGGAATTCACGCGAACTTCAAGCTCAGCACTTCGGGGGAGTACATCGCGCTGGTGGACACGAACGGGGTCAGCATCATCGACTCGCTCTCCTTCGGTGCGCAACAGACCGACATTGCGTTCGGGCGTTTCCCTGACGGTTCAAACAGTTGGGATTTTCTCACCCCATCGCCGGGCCAGCCCAATATCCTGACGGACGTAAGCGAGGCGACTCTCCCCGCGCGGCACTCGCTCACGGCGTTCCCGAATCGTTTCAACCCAAGGTTGACCATCCGCTATGCTCTCCCCGTCCCAGCGTAGGTCGAGTTGAGCATCCACGACCTCCTGGGGCGTGCGGTTTGGAGCATTGCGGTGCCTCATCAGCCGGCGGGGGAGTACGATGTCTCATGGGAAGGAACGGGGCTGGGAGGCAGGTCAGTCAGTTCCGGGGCCTACATCTTGAGGTTGGTGGCGGGGAGCACACAGCTCACACGGAAAGTGGTAATGATCCGATAGGGCCGAATGGCTCTAAGACGATTGCTTGCACAACGTTGAATCTCCCACCTGTCTTGAGAAAAGAACCCGCCGGCTGCAAATATCCCGTGTTTACGGGATTGCGCCTCATCTGACCGCCGGATAACTTCCTGTAACCGGCGCCTGCCCTGCACCGAGGGACTGGCACCTGACCATGCAAGGTTGGGCCGTCCCCGGGACGCCCCCGGCATCGCTTGCCGGGCGTATCCAAACTCTCAGGCCGGTCTTAACCCCGACATCGATCCCGGAGGTGCCCCATGAGGCCTGTTCACTTCCTCCTTGTGCTACCACTTGCCCTGCTCACCTCTGCTCAAAGCTCTGCACAATGGGTTCAAACCAATGGCCCGTACGGCGGGGATATACGGGGAGTCGCAGCGCGTCCGGACGGCACCGGTGGGAACACTCTCTTTGCCGTCACCGCCGGGAGCGGAATCTTCCGGTCCACCGACAACGGAAACACCTGGACTACCTCCAATGCGGGCATCACGGAGCTAAGCCTCTATTCCATCGCGGTGTGTTCGACCGGCACGGGCACCACGGATCTTATCGCGGGCTCGTATTCCGAGGGAATCTTCCGTTCCACTGACGATGGAATAACCTGGGTCCACAGCCCGACCGGTTTCACGGAGCAGCCCGTAATGGCCGTTGTGTCAAGTCCCGACCTCACCGTTGGCCGTTATCTGTTTGCTGCGCTCAATGGCTCCGGAATTTTTCGCTCAACTGACGATGGCTCGACCTGGGTGGCCGTCAATACGGACATCGGGAGTCTGAATACGAGTTCACTCGCAATCTGCACTGATTCGACCGGCGACAAATTCGTTCTGGCAGGGACGTGGGATGCCGGGGTCTTCCGGTCCACGAATATGGGTGAGAGCTGGGCGGCGGTAAACACCGGATTGGCACACACTCAAGTCCATGCGCTCACTGCCTGCCGGTATGCAACGGCAGGATCTGATCTCTATGCCGGTAGCTTCGGCGGCGGTGTCTTTCGCTCCACAGACTGCGGGTTCACCTGGGCGCCGACCGGGTCCGGACTTCCGATGGACCGGATCTTCACGCTCGCCACCAGGCCCAACCCCGGCGGGGGGCACTACGTGTTTGCCGGTACCACCGATGGCATGGGGTGGTCGTCCAACAACGGGGCGAACTGGAATTCGGATGACTCCGGTCTGGTAGACAGGCATGTCATGAGTCTCGCCGTCAGTGCCTGTGCAACTGGTGACACTCTGATCGTAGCCGGTACCGATGGGGGCGGGATATTCCTTTCGACAGACAATGGAACACACTGGAGGGCGGCCAACACCGGCCTGACCAATACCGATGTGCGCTCCCTGGTCTACAGTTCCAAAGGAGGCGAGAGCGGATTCCTTGTCGCTGGCAGCACTGAGAGCGGCGTCTTTCGTACTACGGATAAGGGTGTTTCCTGGGCCGAGATCAACTCCGGGCTCGCAACCAGAGACATCCTGTCTCTCATCTCAGTCAAGAACGGCACGCCGGAAGAGTATATTCTGGCGGGGACGCACGGTTATGGCGTGTTCCGATCCACGGACGCGGGGACGAGCTGGACGGCCGCAAACGCAGGTCTAGAGGATAAATCTGTTCGAGCCCTTGCGTCCGGTCCCGATGGGGCCGGTGGAACTGCTATTTGCGCCGGCGTTGAAGGAGAAGGAGTCTTTCTCTCCACCAATGCAGGCGACACCTGGACGCCAATCGATACCGGCCTTACAGATCTGTTGATCTACACACTGAAGGCCGTGTCAGACGGGGAGGGCGGTTCGATCTTCTTTGCCGGCATGTACAACGGCGGCGCCTTTCGGACCACCAACTACGGCCTCAACTGGACACCTGTCAACGAAGGATTAACGAGCAAGCGAGTGTGGGCCTTCGGCGAAGGGCCTGACGGGGCAGGCGGACGATACGTCTACGCAGGAACATACGGTCAGTACGTCTTCCGCTCGTCAGATTATGGAGACCATTGGACCCAGGTCAACGAGGGATTGAGCCGCCAGTACGTCTACACGCTCGCAGTCCATGCTAACGAGGACGGAAGCTCGTATCTCATGATCGGCAACGACGAAGGCGTGTTCCTTTCCACCAACTGCGGCGACCAGTGGCAGGAGGTCAGCGACGGCATGGTGACAAAGCATGCCTACTCAATCGCCTTCGTGCCAACCTCTTCATCTGTGCCGCATGTCTTTGCCGGCGCATGGGGTGGGGGAGTCTGGGAGAGGCCGATGCAGGACATGGTCACATCCACCGATGGCTTTGTAGAGAATCGTCCGAACAATATCGTGCTCAATCAGAACTACCCCAATCCGTTCAATCCGGGCACGACAATCAGCTATGGCCTGCCAGGCCGCTGCAATGTTACACTCAGCATCTTCAACACTCTGGGGCAGAGAGTCGCGGTCCTGGTCAACGGCGAGGTTGAGGCCGGATATCATGAAGTGAAGTTCAACGCGTCCGGGCTCTCGTCGGGGGTGTATTATTACAGACTGGAGGCAGCAGGCTTCGCCCAGACGCGTCACTTGTTAGTTATCAAGTAGACTGGATGCAGCAGGATTCACCCGGACGCGCCGCATGTTAGTTATCAAATAGACTGGATGCAGCGGGATTCACCCGGACGCGTTGCCTGTTATTGATCACGTAGTCTTGGGTATACCGGGGCTATTCGCTCCGCATCCTGAGCTCCTGCACCTTCGCCTCCTTCTCCGGCGTCAAGGTGAAGGAGACTCTTATCTTTCCCTTTTCTCCTTCCATGGTGAACGACCCCCGCAGCTGATTCTCCGCCGCCATCGGGCCGATGCTCGTGATCGTTCCCGCTTTGGCGAACATCTCTGTTGCATTCTTCACCAAATCCTTCATTCGATTATCAATGAAGAAGTTCTCGGCGAATATGCCCGAGGCCTCGGCTCCCTCCCAGTCAGGGAGTAGCTCTACAATCTGCCCCTTTCTTTGTTCGAGAATACCAGACACAACGACCCGCCGCGGCTCGAGCTTCGTCAGGGCCAGAATGGTGTCAAGCACGATCATGTTGACCATGGCTGTTCCGCCGTACGTCCGGTTGTCGAAGGACATCACGGCGAGACCGTAGTCTGGCATCATCCTCCAATCGCTGCCGAATCCCGGTAGACCTCCGGAGTGCCCGACCGTCACCCTCCCGTCGCAATCCTTCCTCCAGCCTAGTCCAAATCCATAGGCCGACACCGAAGGGCATTTTCTGCCATTCGGATACGGGAAAGCCGGTTCAAGTGACGGGAAATTCCAGGGGTGATGCATCTCGCGAAGAGAACTCCGCCTCAAAACGCCACTCTCCTGATCGTTGCGTGGTGGCCAGGCTGATAAGTGGAGTGCGGCATAGGATGAGAAATCCTCGATAGTAGTGATCAGTCCGCCCATTGCCCCATACGCACCGTGATGCTCGTGCGGAATATTCACCCAGCTGCTGTCGATCCAGCCGTATCCGAGAGCGAGACCCTCGCCTGGGACGTCGGTGTATTCGTACACGGTGTGCTTCATCCCGAGGGGATCGAACAGATGCTCCTTCATGTAGACCCTGAATTCCACACCGGAGATTACCTTCACGATCTGTCCCAACAATGCGAACCCGAGGTTGGAGTATTCGAACTGGACACCTGGTACGTTTGAGAATGAGATCCCCTTTCGAACCAGGTCTCTGAGTTCCTGATCTGTGTCTGCAAGTTGCCTGTCCCCCCAAGGATCGTCTTCCGGAAAACCCGCGGAATGCGTCATCAAATGGCGAATAGTTATTGCAGGCGCAT
>JADLEA010000338.1 GCA_020846365.1 Bacteroidota bacterium | reverse complement strand
GTGGAAGAGGCGGCATTGATTGACGGTTGCTCCCGCCTGACGGCGCTCCGGAAGGTCCTCCTTCCTCTTGCCCTTCCCGGACTGGGGGCCACCGCACTCTTTTCATTTCTGGGTTCCTGGAACGAATTCTTCTTCGCTCTGATTCTCACGTCTTCCGATAGCACACGGACCGTTCCCGTGGGGATCGGGCTGTTTGTCGGAGAATACACGGACATCTGGAACCAGATGTCAGCCGCCGCCATGCTCTTCAGCCTCCCCCCTCTCCTGGTGTTCCTCGCAATGCGCAAGACGTTCGTCAAAGGCCTGGTGGCGGGATCAATCAAATAGCATCTGTGCTTCACCCGGAATTGTCTTCGAACTTTTTCGGTTTCACGGTTGTTTTGGCCTACGATGCGGATGTTCCTGGCACTGAAACAGGCGTCTACCACTCAACCACCCACTTCCTCTCCGGAGTTCATCAATGACCATCACCATACCCTCCCGTGCTCGCTTGATCGGACTCGTAACACTGGTATGCCTCCTCGCCTTCCCGGAGGCACAGGGGCAATCAGCCAAGGTATCTCCTTCAGCGGTGGACACCTTCGTCGTGGTTGTCCCGCGCCGCCCGGTCGCCGAAATCAACAAGGGCATCACGTACGTCAAGGAAATGCAGTCCAGTGCTCAACAGCGGCTCGACCGGGTTAAGGAAGAGGTCCGCTCTATTCAAAACCTCATTACGACCCGGCAAAAGGATCTCGAGGCCATGGAAGGCCGCTTGGACACGCTGGACTCCGACAGGGATGCGAACGAAATTCAGTCGTTGCAGCAGAGGATCGCGTTGCTGGAGAAGTTCATCGATCTCCTGGAGTTGCGCAAGGAGGTGCGGGAAGGAGAAGTCCGGAGCGTCCAGGCAACTATCGCCTTTGCAGAAGCCCAGGAAACATACTTGTCAGGAGAGGCGGAATTCACAAAGAAGTGTAGCGAGCGCGATGCGTTTGCCAAGAAACCGAGTTCAGCGGCTGACCTCGCTGCCGCGGACATCATTCTGAAAAAGCTGGAAACCGAACTTCTCCAGCAGTGGGAGAAGGCGCTTGACCTCCACGAGGAGAGTGTGTCGGCTGACCAGGACCTTCTGAGTCTTTCAAAGCGTCTTGGGGAGGCACAGGCGGCATTCCACGCGCCGTGAATGGTTGCCTTTCTTAGTTGCGGTACGTTCAGGACCGGGTGCTCCGATGCGGCACAGGCGTGAGTCCTGCGCCGCATCCGCATCATCCTTGATTTCTGTCAGTGCGGAACGCAAACACCCGGCATGTGGAGTTCATCTTCCCTGCTCGTGGAGATCTTGCCGCAAATTCGGTTTGTCACTTCAGTAACATGAGCGCACGCGTCTGGACCAGCTCCGCCCGGTCGCTTCTGAACTCACTGCGGAACGCGGCATGCAGGGGAAGCACCTCGAGCCTGCAGTAGTACACCCCGCTCGCGAGCCCGGTGGCATCGAACGTGACCTGATACGCACCCGCCTCTTTTCTACCATCCACAAGCATCGCCACCTCTCTGCCAAGCAGGTCGTGCACCGCAAGGCGGACGTCCCCGGCTACCGGCAACTGGTACCGGATTTCCGTTGCAGGGTTGAACGGATTGGGAAAGTTCTGCTCCAGCCTGAATTCCTGCGGCAACGCATCGTTTCCTGCAACATCATTCGTCCCGCTGAAGGCGAGGTCGTCCAGGAGAAACCAGGATCCGACATGCCATGTGGCGCCGGTCGTAGGTCCGATGATCTGATGCTGAATGACGCAGGTGTCGGGGATGTCAGCAGTGAAATACTGGAACTGCACATTGAACTGGGTGTACGCGCCGTACGCGGTGGGATCTGCACTCGCCGCCAGCGCCACGGTGGTACCGCTGACGCCGCCCTTGAACAGAGCCACATTAATCCCGAAGCGGTCGCCGCTCACGGGTGAGAACTGATACCATCCGGTGATCGACTCTGGCCGGAAGTTGACGGGGAAACCCTCCCCTTCGGCGCCGGACTGGAGGACAGGCTGGATCGGAACGGGACCGCCGATCGAGACCACCTCACCGCGGGCAGCGGAGGTACCCGAGTGCGCCGTGGTGGATTTTGTGACGTTAGTGTAGACGGGAGCTGCATTGCTTGTAGCCCAGGTGTCCGGGTCCACGGCGGTCCAGTCTTCAAATCCCGCATTGGGAATCTGTCCGAACGCGGCACCGCCTGCGACCACGAGGACGAGCAAGCTTGTCGAAAGGCCTTTCATGGTGTCTCCTCAATCATGATGAGAGGGAAGAGTGCAACACCAATCGTCCGGCAACCTCTCGGTCCCGTGGTTCAGAACCCTTCCGGCACGGACGCGGTATGCCTGAGGCATGGTACTGAATTGAAGTCCGATAAGCAATGTCCTGTTGCAATCTACCGGCGGGTTTGCAATATTGGTGCGTACAGTTCTTTCCCATCTCTGGAGGGCCTATGACCGGATCGAAGCCGGCTCGTCTCAATTCCGTTGATCTTCTCCGCGGCATAGCAATGGTCGTCATGGCCCTCGACCACACGCGCGACTTCTTTCACAACGCACGCTTCGATCCTCTCGATCTTTCACAAACGACTCCGCTACTTTTCATCACACGCTGGATTACACACCACTGTGCCCCGGCGTTTGTCTTCCTCGCGGGAACCGGTGCTTTCCTTTCTCTCTCCCGCGGAAAGACTCCCGCTGAGCTCTCCCGCTTCCTCTTCACCCGCGGACTCTGGCTGGTGATCCTCGAGTTCACGGTGGTCCGGCTTGGCTGGCTGTTTAACGTGGACTATTCCCTTGTGTTCGTCCAGGTGATCTGGGCGATCGGGTGGTCCATGGTGGTGCTGGCCGGGCTCGTGTACCTGCGCCGCGGGGTCATCGCTGCGTTTGCCTTCGGGATGATCGTCCTTCACAATGCCTTCGACGCAGTCCAACCGGAGTCCCTGGGCGCATTCGGATGGCTCTGGAAGATACTCCATGTCCAGAGCCCGATATTCTACGGCGCCGCGAATGTGCTCTTCGTTGCGTACCCCCTGATTCCGTGGATCGGCGTGATGGCAGCGGGATATCTCTTCGGCGCATTGCTGAGGCAGGATGAGCAGTCGCGCAGGAAGGCGCTCTACGGAATCGGCTTCGGGCTCATCATCGGATTCGTGATCCTGCGTGCCTTGAACATCTACGGTGACCCGCACCCCTGGAGTGCTCAGAGCTCCGCCATCAACACGGTGCTCTCGTTCCTCGATACGCACAAGTATCCCCCCTCACTGCTCTATCTCATGATGACGCTCGGGCCTGCGATCGCGATCCTTCCGCTGCTCGAACGATGGAGGGGCAGGTTCGCGGATTTCCTCACGGTCTTTGGCCGCGTCCCCCTCTTCTATTATGTACTCCATATCTATGTCATCCACGCGCTCGCCGTTGTTGCAGCTTCGCTGACGATGGACGACATCAGCTTTGTCTTCTCCAATACTCTCTGGGATCAATGGCCCGCATCGTACGGCTTTAATCTGGGCGTGGTGTATCTCGTCTGGATCGCCGTCATCCTCCTTCTCTACCTGCCATGCCGGTGGTTCGCAGACCTGAAGCGAAAACGCACCGATCCCTGGTTGAGCTACTTCTAACTGCGCCGCGTCTCCGTTTCAGCGACACTGATAACATTCTGTCCGGGCCGCGGCACGGGGATACACACACCATTCGGGCTCATCCGTTGAGGAATTTCGAGGCAGGTGTACGGGGACCCTGCCAGGGCCCAAAAATAGTTATTATGATATTTTAATAATCCATTGACCTTTATTATGAAATAAAATAAATTCGCGATATCGAATTCCCTCCCCCATTCAGAAGCATGGAAGCGGCGAGATGCTCACGGCAGCCTTCCTCGTCCTCACAGGCTTTTCGCTCCTCCCGGGTGCCACCAACCCGACAGGCCCTTCGCCGGTGTTTGATCCACCGGCCGCTCGTCATGCACCGGCCTCGACTCTTGCGCCGGACCAGGTTCCGCCTGTGAGGCTCATGGTGCGGGATTTCTCCCGGGATGGCTGGTCTGAATGGCGGGAGCTCGCGCCGCAGGCAGTCACGGGAGCCTTCGCCGATAGCACCGGCCTCGTGTGCGAAGAGGAGCTTCACCTGGCGGCCCACGGTTATCTCCGTGCATACCGCATCCGTTCAACGGACACCTCTGCCTTCCGCCTGCTGACGTTTTCGGTCCTGGTCTCCGGCCCGCTCGAACCTGACGCGGTCTGGTATGACGATATCAACTCGTCCAGGGTCATGAATTCCGACACGGGGACGTACGCCAATGTCGTACAAGCTATGGCAATACCGTCACCTGACGGCGCCCTCAACACCAGCGCCTTCGGCGGCAAGGGGAACGGCGGATATGGCGGTGCCGTCGGAACCGGCAGCATGTCTCCCTATCCTTTCGCGTGCATCACGACGGGAGGCCGCGGCATCGCCATGGGCATCGATCCCGAACTCCCGGTAGTTCACCGGTTTCTGGCGAACCGCAGGCACGGACTCGCTGTCGAATTCGACATCGCCCTCTCCCCCGCGCAGCTCAAATCTCCCAACGCCTGCTCCCTCTCCGTCGCAACGTATGACATCGATCCACAGTGGGGCTTCCGTTCCGCGGCCGAGCGATTCTATGCTCTCTTTCCCCGTGCCTACGAGCGACGTCTGCGCCAGGAAGGGATCTGGATGCCCTTCACACCCGTGAATGAAGTGGAGGCCTGGGAGGATTTCGGCTTTGCGGTTCACGAAACCCACCGGGGCACGCACACGGTGTTCGGTGGGGTCTCGCTTCCTGTGGAGACCGTTGATCGCCGCATCGGGGTGTTGTCATTTCAATACACCGAGCCATGGGACATCCAGATTCCCGTGGACCCGGCAGGGCTGACATATGGGCACGCCCGGGCGGTGGCAGAAGCGCACCCCGACTACGGACAACAAATCCATGCTTCGGCAGCGTTCGATGACGACGGTCAGTGGATCGTACGGCTCATCAGCGCTCCGTGGTTCTCGCCTCCGTGGGCACTGAGCTACACGACATGCGCCGCACCCGACGCCTCCTCCGCGAGCAGGTTTGCCTCGGTCCGCGCAGGCGAAATCGACCCGGCCCTGGCCGCCGGCTTTGACGGGATCTACTTCGATTCGCTGGAATTCTTCTGGCACTACGATGTCAACTACCGCCCTGATCACATTCGTTCCGCCGCGTATCCTCTGACGTTCAGCACCACCGAGTCGCAACCCCGGCCTTGTGTCTGGAACTACAGTTCTCAGTTCGATCACATCAGGAGCGTTTGCGCCGACCTCAGGTCCAGGGGAACGTTTGCCATGGGCAACGGCTTCTCCTGGATCCCATTCTCCGTCTCCCAGCTGGACATCCTCGGCACGGAATTCAGCTGGTTCACGCCCGCGGACGAGAAATTGCGCATATCGGCATTTCGCCGCACAGCATGCGCGCAAAAGCCGATCATGCTCCTCCTGAACCAGGGTTTGTACAGCGACGAGTTCATCCGTCCGCCGCACGCGGGATACACACGGTACTTCGAAGAATCGCTGTTTTTCGGTTTCTACCCCTCGTTCTTCAGCGCAGACGCCTCGAATGATCCCTACTGGAAGAACCCGGCCGCATACAACACGGGGCGGGAGTTCTTCCGCCGGTACGTGCCGATCATCCGGATGCTGAACAGTCAGGGATGGCAACCGGTCACGCACGCCAAGACCAGCAACCACCTTGTGCGGATGGAGCGGTTTGACGCGCCCGGCGATTCCCTTGCGTATTTCACTGTGCGGAATCTCTCCGGCGAACCTCAACGCGACCTTCTGATCGAGTTTGACGATGCGATCTCGCCGGATGCCACGTCCATGACCGTTGAAGATATTCTCCACGGTACGCCTCTGCACCGTATCGCCACGCGGGTGATCCGCATGGATGCGGGCCCGGAAACTACCTATGTACTCCGCTGTGTCTCGCGGAACATGAAGTGATGTACGTGCACCAACAAGAGCAACCATCCATTCCCCAACCAACAGGAGGTCCTATGCGACCCTTGCTTCTCTTCGCGGCGTTGGCGGTGATCGCGCTGATGCTGGCTACACCAGGTACGGCCCAGATAAAGATCGACGGTCTCTTCTTCGATTGGCCGTCATCGGCTCAGCTCGACGTTGCTCCCAACCTCGAGGAAAAGATCTTCGCCGACGGTGATGACACCGAACCTCTTCGCGGCTCGACCGATCCCGGCTACTTCATCGACCTGGATATCGATGACGTGTTCGCACTGGACGGCGGTGATTGGGTGTATTTCCGCGTGAAGTTCAATCCCGGTGCCAACGTCATGAATATCGAGTCGGACACGACGTATCACGGTGGCGCGGCCATTGCCGTGTACATCTCGGTCGATCCCGGTGCCGGCGATACCACCGGGCTCACATGGGGCTGGTGGGGATCCGGTTATGACTACTTCGTGCAGGTCTATCCTGCCGATACGGCATTTGTCGCGAAGGCCGGCTATCCTCAGCCCCTCTGGGAACACAAGCAGAGCGGGACGGGTTGGGACTATGAGATGGCCGACACGGTTCGCGGATGCCTCGTCGCCTGGAATGCGGCAAACAACGAGGTGGAACTCGCCGTGCCCAAGGCATTGCTCTTCCATCCCCGGTACCTGAGCGGCTTCGTTCCGCCCGATAGCATTGCGGTCATGCTGTACGCGGGTGAGAATCTCTCCCCGTGGCGGGCGGACTATGCTTCGAACGCCGGAATTTCCGGCTTCAAGGTCGCTATCAACCAGGCCAGGCCCATTGCGGTCGACGGACTCTTTTTCGACTGGACTCCCGCGATGCAGCTGGATATCGCACCGCAGACCGAAGAGAAAACATTTGCAGACGGGGACGACACGGACCCTGTGCGTGGAGGCACTGACCCTGCGTACTTTGCCGACATGGATATCGAAGACGTGTATGGCACGGCAGACGATGACTTCGTGTACGTGCGCGTGAAGATGGCGCAGGGGGCAAATGTCGGCAACATCGCCACCGACACGACGTACCACGGCGGAGGTGCCATCGCCGTCTATCTCTCCGTGGATCCCGGTCCGGGCGATACCACCGGTCTGACCTGGGGATGGTGGGGGTCTGGATACGATTTCTTCGTCCAGGCATTCCCCTCTGACAGCACGATGGAAGCGCTCAGCTTCTTCCCCCAGCCGCTCTGGGAGCACAAACAGGCGGGCACCGGCTGGGACTACGAGGTTGCCGACATTTTCCAGGGCGTCCAGGTCGCATGGAACGGCGCGAATAATGACGTGGAGTTTGCCATACCGCGTTCGCTCCTCGAGAACCCTCGGTATCTCCCTAACTTCACGCCCCATGACAGCATTGCTATCATGATTTACGCGGGAGAGAACCTCTCACCGTGGCGGGCCGACTATGCCTCCAATGCCGGCATCAGCGGCCTGATGTTGTCGCTCGGCACCGTGACGTCGGTCCAGCCGGATCTTGAAGCGGTTCCGTCTGCCTACGTGCTCGATCAGAACTATCCCAATCCCTTCAACCCGTCGACTACCATTCGCTTTGCAGTTCCCACCGACGGGCGCGTCCGCTTACGCGTGTTCTCCGTGCTGGGGCAGGAAGTAGCGACCCTGGTTGATGGCGTGGTCAACGCCGGCTGGCACACGGCAACGTTTGCCGGGAGAGACCTCACTTCCGGCGTCTACTTCTACAGGCTCGAGGTGGACGGCAGGCAGCTGACCCAGAAAATGATGCTCGTGAAGTAAGACAATGTTCCGGCAATGCGCGGGATGGTGAACAAGGCACCCGGGAGCTCGCATCGCGGGCCCCCGAGGTGCCCTCCACGTTTCGCAGGCTTGAAGGAGTCAACTGTGACCCGTAGAATGGTTTTCCTTGGCTTCCTCCTCTGTCTCCCTGTGCTTCTCCTCGCACAAACCACGGGGAAGATCTCCGGCAAAGTGACAGACGAGAAGCGTCAACCTGCCGTAGGAGCGAATGTGTTGGTCGAAGGCACAACGCTCGGCGGCGCTGCTGATCTGGACGGAGACTACTTTATCATCAATGTTCCTCCCGGAACATACACCCTGCGGGCAAGCGCTGTGGGCTTCGCTTCCTACCGGGTCTCGAACGTCCAGGTATCGCCGGGACTCACCACCAGGGTGGATATCGCATTGCGGTCCGCCGACGTTCAACTGAGCGAGGTGGTCGTCGAACACGAACGTCCTGCCGTCCAGAAAGATTTGACTTCCAAGGTGCAGGGGTTTGCGGTGGATGAGCTCCAGAAACTCCCGGTGCAGTCCACCCTCACAAACATCCTCACCAAGCAGGCAGGCATCACGGCGAATATTGTCACCACCTCCATCAGTTCCCAGCCGGTCTTCGGACAGTTCGCCACCATTCCGAATGACGGGCTCCATTTCCGAGGGGGGCGCACCAACGAGACGCTGTACCTGTTCGACGGTATCGCCGTGAACGACGGGCTCTGGGGCGGCTTCGATCTTGACGCGGTCGGGCAATTCACCTTGTCGTCCCTCCAGACGCTCACCGGCACGTTCGGACCGCAGTACGGCGAAGCGATGTCGGGGGTTGTACAGATGCAGACGGTTGACAATCTTCTCACAAGCTATTCGCTTCGGGCTCTGACATTTACCGACCGCCTTGGTGCCTGGGCACGTGGGGAAAGGAGCGTCAATTACGAGATGCAGGCCGGCGGACCCGTCCCGCTTGTTCCAGCCCTGTCCTTCTTCGGTTCCGCGCGCCGCTACACCACCGATGGCTATTTGTTTGGTTACCAGTACCCCAACTATGTCGATTCCGAGGGACGCGACAAATCCGGCTCGCCGGCGGAGGTCCCGATGAGTTTCCGCGACAACGACATGGTGTTCGGAAAACTCCTCTGGCAGCCCATGGACCAGACAAAGCTGCGCGTGGGGTTTTACAGGTCAAGCAGTATCCGCGGCTCGTACCATCACTACTTCAAGTACAACCCGTATGGCACGCCGCACGTGCACCTGGGCGACAGGTTCCTCTACGCAAAATTCACGCATCTGGTGTCACCGACGACCTTCTATGACATCGCCGTGTCGGACTACAAACGCGACTTCCGCTCGCATGTCTTTGACTCCCCGGCAGAATACTCCATCCGACAGGAAACCGGATCGGCCGAGTTCTCCATTGCGGGCGAAGACTTCGTTCGGTTCGACAGCTTCTTCCGCAGACTCGAAGCTCAGGGATCGTTCACCAGCCAGATCACGAGCGAGCACCTGCTTTCAGCCGGCGTCGTGTTCGACCAACTGCAGACGCAGCTTGAGCGGGTGAATCCCAACGGAAGCCAGACAGCGTGGCAGGTCATCGAAGACTATGATATCCGGCCGGTCAAGATGGGCGCATACATCAACGACAAGATGGAATTCGAAGACATGGGCCTTGTCGTGAACGTCGGCGTTCGGTATGACTATGTGAATCCGCGGCGTGAGTTTGTCACGGACATCACGACGCCGGAGGCGGGAACCGGAAGTGTCCCTGCCCGGTCATACTTCAGCCCGCGATTCGGCATCAGCTATCCCATCTCAGACGTGGCTGCCTTCAGGTTCGGGTACGGTCACTACTACCAGTATCCCGATTTCTTCAAGGCATTCCAGGGGATGAACAGGCAATACGCCCTGTATCCTGCCCCGAACGTCCGGTCGGTTTCGGGCGCCGTCGCTACAGGCGATATTGAGGAGGAAAAGGCGGTAAACTACGAGTTCGGCGTGCAATTCCGTATCGGTTCCCTCCTGTCGGCGGATGTCACCGGTTTCTACCGGAAGATCTCCAATCTCATCGGTATTGTGATCGTCAACGGATACCTCACGGAGGGAGGCGTTACCCGCGAGCAGCGTTTCCCCGCATTTGACAACGTGAGTGCTGCGACCGTGAAGGGGATCGAGATCTCCATCACGCGGCGCTTCGCGGACAATTTCTCGGGATTCTTCAACTATACGTATTCCCAGGCGCTCACGACCAGTTCGTTCCTCTTCTCGCTTCCGCGGGAAGGCGCACAGGAATTCCCAGCTGATTGGGATCAACCGCATGTGGCGTCGTTCGGCATGTCGTTCGAGTTCCCATCGCAATGGGGGTTCTCTTTTCTGGGGAATCTGGGCTCGGGTTTTCCCTACACCTACACCCAATTTCAGCCCAACGCCGAACGCGCCCCGTGGCAGGGATCCTTCGATCTCATGGGACACAAGGAATTCTCCCTTGGACCCGTTACCCTGCGGGCTTTCCTCCAGGTCATCAATCTTTTCAACCGCCGGAATATCTGGTGGGTCTACGCGGACTCGGGCCAGCCGGGTATTGACGCGAATCCGTCCACATCGGATGATTACACGAACGATCCCTCCATGTGGGGACCCGGCCGCAGATTCCAGTTCGGCATTTCGGTGAAGCTCTAACCAAGGAGTACATGATGAGCCATCGGTTGTTGTGGGCAGTGCCGGTTGTTCTTGCGGGCATCCTGGCGGGTGAGGCGCTCGGACAGGATGCAAGTTATCACGGAACGTCCGCTGCCAACGTCTTGAAGCTCGGCCTGGGCGCCCGCGCCGCCGGTATGGGAGATTCCTATATCAGCATGGCGGAAGATGCCTCGTGTCTTTCCTGGAACCCTGGCGCCGCCAGCCGCCTCGGGCGACCAAGTCTCGTCTTCTCCCACCTGCAATGGTTCGTGGAGACTTCGCTCTCCTATGCCGCGGTCTCGATCCCACTCGGCTTCGGCACCGTCGGACTGGACATGGCGTACTTTTCCTCGGGAGACATCCAGGAGACGACGCTGCTGGAACAGGACGGCACCGGACGCGTGGTGTCTGCCAGCGATCTCGTCCTCGGCCTCACCTACAGCCGTCAGCTGACAGACCGCTTCTCGGCCGGCCTCAAGGTGAAGTTCATCCGGGAGGGACTGGCTTCGGTGGAGGCCTCCACGATCGCGTTCGATGTCGGCAGCGTGTTTGTCACTTCCTTCCCCGGCGACGTCACGCTCGGCATGGCGCTCTCCAATTTTGGAGGGACGCTCCGGTTCGACGGGCGTGATCTACTTGTCACGCAGGTGGTCCCGGGCAGCCCGACGGGGAAACAGGTCCCCGCCGTGCTCGAAACTGCCGATTGGCCTCTCCCTCTGTTTTTCCGCTTCGGGCTCTCGGCAACGCTTTTGTCCCAGGAAGATCTGTCGATCCTGGCGGCGTACAGCATCACGGATGCGCGTGATTACGAAGCGCGGCACAACCTCGGCACAGCCATAACGATTCTCAAGCTGCTGACTCTGCGCGGCGGATACCGGTTCAACTATGACGAGGCGACGTTCTCGGCCGGCGCCGGCGTTGCCGTCGATGCCTCGGCGCTGGGCCGCCTGTCATTCGATTACGCCTATATGGACTATGGAGACCTAAAGGGCGTGCATCAGTTCTCGATCAGCATACTCGTAGAATGAAGCATCAATCACTTTGGACAGCGATGCAACCATGAACAAGGCATATCGTTGTTGGGCGGCGGGACTCGCCGTGATACTCACCGGTGCGGGATGCCTCCCCGAACGAGAACCGACTGCGCCGATCGAAATCCAACGGCCTGAACCTGTGGCGATCGAGCCCGCACCTCAGTCCCTGATCGTGCCCCTCATACCCACCGTGGTCATGCGGTTTGACGACAGGATGGATCTCTCCAGCTTCACCGGAAGGTTTGCGTTGCGGCCTCCGGGTGGCACGCCGTCGCCAGGCGCGTTCGCGGCGCGGGATACGTCCGTGACGTTCACCCCCACTCTTCCGCTGGACAAGAGCACCATCTACGAAGCCATCCTCTACGGAGGCGTACGCGATGTCAACGGTAACACCATCCAGCTCAACAGCGTCCCTGCGTTCGCCGATACCACGGTGGTCCTCTCGACCTGGTTTTTCACCGAGGGAGATTATTCACAAGGCGGCTTCCACCGCATCTATGTGCGTGACCGGAGGGAAGGGAGCGTGCGTGTTTTTGGCTCGTTGAACTCTCCGGTCGCGACAATCGGCGGTTTCAGTGCCCCCGAGGCCATGGCGATTGCCCCCCTCTCCCTGCTTTTCGTGAGCAACACGGGATCCGACCGGGTGGAGGTCATCAACACGACCACGCACACGAGCGAGGGAAGCATCACCGTGCCGGACTACCCCTCCTCCATGGCGGTGTCCGGGGGATCCCTCTGGGTCATCTGCATAAATGCCCGCCGCCTCGTGCGTATTGATATCTCGACCCGAACAGTCGCAGACAACTTCCCACTCACGTTCTTCCCGGGCCGCCTTGCGGTTTCGCCCGATGGCCAGACCCTGTACACGATCGATCAGTCCACGCGCGACCTGGTTCTCCTCCGCGCTTCGGACGGCGGCGTGATCAAGCGGCTGGCCGCCGCGGTCACACAGATTGTCGTCGGCGAGATGGCGGTCAACCAGGCAACCGGGCGCGTCTTCGTATGCAACACGCGGGGCCCGAACATCCGCAGCACCGACGGCAGCGCCGGATCCTTCCAGACCATCCATACCTATGGAACGGGATGGGAACCCCAGTCGATCGCGTTTGATCCCACCGGAACGAATGAGTACTACGTGGCGGCAGGACGATCGATCATCAAGTACGATGCCGCAAGCTCCGCTCCCCTAGATACAGTGAGCTTTGAAGGCAACGTCAAAGGGATGACGCTGATTCCCACCGGCGATCTGCTATACGTTGCGTATAACGTCTCCATCGCAATAGTGGATGCGCGCACGATGACTGCCCTGACCGAAATCCCGCTGTCAAGTTCCGGCGTTGAAGGATTACTCTCAAGCCCGCAGAAGTTCTAGGAGCCACACACCATGATTCCACGCTGCTGTATGCTCATACTCTTTACGATGATCGTCGTGACCTCAGCGACGGGACAGTCTGACCCCATGATCTTTCAGCGATGGAACACGATGAACATCAACCGGGTCCGGACGCAGTTCAACAACACCGGCATGCTCTGCGATGGGAACCAACAGAATCTGCCGCTCGCGCGGCCGCCGGCATTCGAGTATCCGAACGGAAGCGGCCTGAATTGGGGAACCTGCGTCGGCTTTGTTGTCGGTGCGCCCGCGGCCCAGGATCCCGGTGCCGTCGGGGGCGCCAATTCTCTCAATCTGGAATACCTCGACGGGACGATGGATGAAGGCCCGGCCGCGTTTTGGGACGAAGAGCATTTCGCTCCGTACCCGGAGATGGTCGGCGGAACAAAAGCACCCCTCAGTACCGATCCGGCCACATGGCCCACGGCTGGACCGAATCAGGGGTGGCCCGCAACCATTCCCGGCACATCCCTCCCCCTGGTTGTCGGACCCGAGGGATGGCCCGGCCTCGGGCCCAATGGCGAACGGCTCGCCGACCAGGAGACCTATTCCGTGATGTACGCATGGCAGGGCACAGACCTGGGGGATGACGAACGGAGATGGCTCCGCGTGCAAGTTGAAATGCGAGGCATGGCCTGGGTGGGAGAACTCTATCAGGATTTCATCGTGTGGATGTATGTCGTCAGGAATATCGGCACGGCCCCGATCCGCGGCCTCCGCGCTGGCATCCATGCTGATTTCAGCTTCGCACCGATATTCCAGAATCCGAACATCTTTGATGCGGACCGCCATTACTATGACCCGCGGCTCCAGCTCGCATACGGAACCGACGACGACGGATATGAAGGTGACCCCGACGGCGGAACTATCCCGACCGCGCAGATCCCCTGGGCCGGCGTTATCGCCCTCCGGATGGCGGGGCCGACGAAGTCCGTGAAAACCTACGACGCGTTCCACTTCTGGATGGAGGCCACAACGCCGCGCGGCAATGGTGCCAGCAAGGAATGGTATTTCCGCTACAACCTCGCGAATATCGGTGACCCGCACGACAGCGATGACGACGGGATCGACGATGACTTCGATGAGAACGGCATCCCCGATGAAACGGAAGCCGGCCAGGGATACTACCTGGGCGTTGGCGCCGATGGCATCCAGGTCCTGGGTTCGGATTCGCTCACGCTGGCCCCCGGCGAAGCCGACACGGTCATCGTTGCCACTGTCTTCGGCTCGTCCAGAAAGGCCCTGTTCAGCAACGCGGAACGGGTACGGAATCTCTACGAGTCCGGATGGAAGACCGTGAAACCACCTCGAGCGCCCCGGCTCGAGGTCGTCCCCGGCGACGGCCGCACAACCCTCTTCTGGAGCACCGAAAGCGAACGGGATCCCGATTTCGAAGGATACAAAATCTACCGGTCACAGGATGACGGCGTGACATGGGGAACCGAGACGTTCACCGACTTTGCCGGCACCGTCCGTTACATCCCCATGGAGCAATACGATCTGGCAAATGGCGTCACCGGCTATTACCGGACGCTTCCCGAGTATGCATGGTTTGACCTGGGCAGCGACCGGGGCCTTCCGCCGGTCCGCGTTATCGGAGCGGATACACTGTCGGTATTCCAACCCGGCGACACCGTGCGCGTGTTCGTGGATGATGGAGTGACGAATGGCCTCCGCTACCGCTACTACGTCGCGGCGTACGACTCGGGAAACGCCATTGTGGGGCCTCTGGAAAACACCCCATCCTCCACTCCGGCACAGGGCACCAACACCGTCGATATCGTTCCCCGTGCGCCGCTCTCCACAGAATCTCTTGCCGCCGTCCGCGTCGTGCCGAATCCGTACGTAATCGCCAGCGGCTGGGAGAAGGACAGGGAGAAACAACTGCAGTTCACGCACCTCCCCTCTCAGGCCACGATCAAGATATTCAACACGGCGGGGGAAATCGTGCGGGTCCTAACCCACTCGGCTGCATCCGGAATTGCTCCCTCCATCGCCACGTGGGACCTCAAGAATGAAAGCCGCCAGCTCGTGGCTCCGGGGCTGTACTTCTATCATATCGACTCTCCCATTGGTACGGCACAAGGAAAGTTCATCGTGATTCAGTGAGCGCGAAGACTCGTCATATCCGTGGGCCTCTGTCGCGATGCGCGCGCCTGCTCGTGCCGGCAGCATTCGCCCTCATCACATTCCGGGATGCCTCCGCTTTTACCGTCCGGGGCGGGGCCGCGTTCAACGGAGTTGCCGTTGTGGTGCGCGATGCCTCCACACTCTCAGTCATTGTGGACGGTGATTCCGTCGGCGTGCTGAAGCTCCCCCGCCTCGTGCTTTCCGGCGGCGATACGCTCCCTCCCTTTGTGTTCGAGACGCATCGCATTGAACGGCCCCATGGAGAGGAGCCCGCCAATCTGGTTTTTGAAGCTGCATCGTCTGTCGACGGAAGGATCCGCGCAACGATGCGTGGCCTGCTGTCCCATACACAGAACTCCCCGAATGTGGTCTTCCTGAGTGGACACATTCGCGTTGCTGATGGGGCTGTTCCGGTGCGGTTGCTCCAGACGGAGTTCTCCTGGACAGATGACAAGCGCTCGCAGACCACGTTCTGGTCTTTTCAGGGCGGATCCTACCCCGAGCGTTACGACTGGATCGTCCCCCTTCACGCGGGGTTTGCTCGTGATAACTACCAGGGAATGAATGCACCAGACTATGGAGGCGGCGTCCCGTTCGTTGATGTCTGGACCAAGTCCCGGGGAGTCGGACTCGGATACCTCTCCCGAACGCCTGAACCTGTGGCGCTGCCCGTTCGCATGACTGGTCACCATGACGTGACACTCGCACTTGAGGATCGCGCATTCGATGAACGGCGCAACACTGATGGTTCATACGGCCTCCTCCCCGCGGTCCTGATCGCACACAAGGGGGATTGCACCACAGCGCTGGAGACTTACGCTGAACTCCTCAGAGGAGAATTGGGTGAGCGCAGGCCCGACCCACCTCCCTCCGCCTACCTGCCTGAATGGTGCGGCTGGGGATACGGGAGGAGTTTCAGGCCCGAACAGCTTCTCGCCACGCTTCCGCTCGCACGGGACATTGGATTCGGCTGGGCTACGGTCGACGATGGCTGGCAGATTGCCGATGGCGATTGGGAGCCCGACCCGGCCAAGTTTCCCCTGGGGCTGAAGCCCTTGACGGATTCGATACACGCGGCCGGATTGCTCGCGCGACTCTGGTGGGTTCCGCTGGAGGCCCACGACTCCGCCTACAGTGCAGGCAAGTTTCGGAACCGCATGAAAGAGTTCGGGATGGCCCTTCAAAGCAAACTGGCACTGGCGCACCCCGAGTGGTTCCAGCTGAATGCTGATGGGAGCAGAACACAGGTCTCCTGGTGGAATTCCTATACGCTCTGTCCCGCAGTCCCTGAGGTCCGCGCGTATTATTGCGCCCTGGTGAAAAGGATGGTCAAGGATTGGGGCTTCGACGGGTTGAAGATCGACGGGCAGAATATGAATGCGGTTCCTCCCTGTTACAATCCAGCGCACCGCCACCGCTCCCCTTTCGACGCATCCCGCGCAGTCCCACTCTTCTTTCGCGAGCTCGCCGGTGCTGTGCGTGAAATCCGTCCGGACGCCGTCATCCAGCTCTGCCCATGCGGGACGATGTTCTCAATCTATAATCTGAGTTCCACGACTCAGACGGTTGCCTCGGACCCGACCAGTTCATTTCAAGTCCGGACACGGGGAAAGATACTCAGGGCGCTTGGCGGAAACCGCCTGACCTACAGCGGAGATCACGTGGAACTCACGAACAGAACCTGGGATGACGGTGCGGGCCGGTTCGTGATCCGGGGCGAAGAAGATTTTGCCTCGACGATCGGCATAGGCGGCGTGCCCTCTTCGAAATTCACGCTGCCGGGCATCCCGCAGGAAGACTCTTCCCTCGCC
>JADLEA010000337.1 GCA_020846365.1 Bacteroidota bacterium | reverse complement strand
TGAAAGTCCTGCAGTGCGTGGTCTGTGCTGTTCAAAAGTCGACGGCGACGCCGAAATACCAGGCCCGGGGGGAGTTCTCGTATAACAGGAACTCATGGTTCACCCCGTACGCGCTTCCGATATTCTGATCGTCCCAGTACAACACCCCGTGGTCCGGATCCGCCCATGGGTAGTTCTCGTAATTCGCCAGGTTGGCGTTCAGGTCTACCTTGTTGGCCGTGTTGAACAAATAGTTGTAATTGAAGATACGGTCGTTGAACAGGTTGAAGATCTCCATGTAAAGCGTCGCCGACACGCCGAAGAAGTTCTTGAAGGTCTTGGAGAGCCGGAGGTTGGTGTTGAATTCGTTGGGCGTGCGGAGCTTGTTCACGTCGTTCTGGTTGGCCGTGGGGGTGTACGGCCGCCCGCTCCGCAGGAATGAGTTCACTGAGATGATGACGTTGGACAGCGGATACCCGTCCCAGAGCTCCGGCCCGAACCCGGAGCCGGTGTTGTACGCGGCGTTGATGATGATGTTGTGCGTACGGTCGAAGTTCAACAGCACGTCCTTGATCGGCACCTTGGAGACGATGTCCGTGGAGATGGCGCCGTCCAGGTCCCTCTTGATCGACACCGGCGCGTTCGAAGCCGATGCGCTCTTGCCCGTCGCCACGCTGAACTGATAGTTCAACGACCCGGTGAACGAGCCCCGCCGCTTGGCCAGCATCACCCGGAACCCCCGGATGTCGGCGTAGTCGCGGTTGAAATACGAGAAGTAGGTCGTGCCCGAGGAAAGGTCGGTAAAGACCGCCTGCTCGATCAGATCCTTCACGTCCTTGTAGTAGCCGCTAATGTCCAGCGTTAACCCGTCCGCCAGACCCTGCATGACGCCCACGTCGTAGCTGTTGGTGACCTGCGGATGCAGGCGCGGGTTGCCCAGACTGTTCACCGTGGGCACGGTCGGAGGAGGAGGATAGTTGGACGTGGACCCGATCACGTACTGGAACGACGGCCGCTGCATGAACGAGCCGTAGTTCAGATGGAACACCGTGGTCGTGGAGACCGGGAACGACACCCCCACGCGCGGTTGCAGCCGGCCGATCGGCTTGGTCTTCTCCCGTGGGGCCGTCTCCGCATCGTGCGCAAGTGTGGGGTTCCCCATTTCATCCCTCAACACAAACGGGTCGAACTGATCGGTGTAGAATTCGTTGTTGGAATGCCAGAGATCCCAGCGCAACCCCACGTTGGCGATCATCCCCTCGAACTCCATCTTGTCCTGCACGTACAACCCCAGCTCCCACGGATTGGCGGTGTACTCTTTCTGCGTGATGCTCCCCTTCGACGCGATCTTGCCGATGTTGTTCACGTCCAGGTCGTAGTAGTTTCCCTGTATCCCTGCGTTCAACAGGTGCGACTTCGTGACCTGGCTGGTCCATGCCCCGTCCAGGGAAAGCGTCGTGGTGTACTCGTTCGTGAAGTCGCTCAGGTTGTTCCCCAGATAGAAGAACGTCTTCCCGGTCATGGCGTTGTAGTACATGAAGTTCATGGACCGGGTGATGATCGCCGTCCCGGTCTCCATGTTCCGCACCGCGTCGGTGATCTGGTCATACCAGGGAGATGCCCCCTGGCGCTTTTCAGTCCTGAGGGTGTTGAGCTTGAGCTCGTAGAAGGTCTCCGGGCTGATCATCTTCGTGAACCGGGCCCCGAGCTGCAGCTCCACGTTTTTCCGGTAGGAGATGCCGAGGATCCTGTCCCAGAGCCACTGGTAGAACCCGGTGCCGCTCCCGAGGACGTTGGCATACCGCTGTTGATATCCTGCGCTGACCCTGAGCGCTGCGCCGCCGCTCATCTCGAACGCCACGTTCCCCATGAGCTGCACCCGCCTGTCCGGCTGCTCCGTGGGCACAAGGGCATTCGTCACCTCCGACCGGCCGGCCAGGAACATCGTAACCCCTTCGTCCAGAGGCCCGCCGATGGCGCCTTCCACCGAATAATCGATCTGGCTCTTCCAGTATTCCTTGTCCTTGTCCCTGCCCGTCGCAAGGTTGTATATCGTTTGGGCAACCTGAATCGCCACCGCGGTGTCCCCCCCGAAATCCGAATAGGTCCATCCCATGATGGACTGGTTCCCGGTGGATTCATCCCCGTGGAACCACCAGTCCGGGTCGGCGAGCTTGGTCAGGTAAGGGTTCGAGCCCTGATCGTACACGCTCGCGCCGAAATACTTCAGCCCCGGCGCGCGCACGCGGCTCTCCACCCTCCCTCTCCACTTGTCCGTCTTCCCCTCTTTCATCGTGATGTTCACGACCCCCGACTGCGCGTTGCCGTACTGTGCGCCGAAGCCGCTCGTCACGACCTCCACTTCCTCGATGGCGCTCATGATGGGCCTGAACGCGGCCGAAGCGTCCATCGGATTCACGAGTCCCATCCCCTGGAGCGTGTAGTACTCTTCGTCCGCACGCCCGCCGCGGAAGTGCCCATCCGTGATGTCCGCGGCCAGGCCGATCACGTCGTTCACGTCCCGCATGCCGGCGATGGCTTCCACGTCATCGGACCGGATGATGACGCTGGTGGAAGTCTTCTCCCGCTCCACGTCGGGGCGCACGGCCTCCACAATGACTGCGTCCTGCTCGATGGCGGCGGCAGTGAGGCGGAAATTCGATACCGTGGTCCGGTTGGAGTTGACGATCACCCCCCGTTCCACCACCCGCCCGTATCCCACCATTGAGGCCTGGACGTCATATTTTCCCGCGGGGATGTTCAGGATGAAGTACGCGCCTTCGGGATCCGTCACGGCACCCATCTTCGTGCCCGGGATCGCGATGTTGGCTCCGACCAGCGGCTCGCCCGTCTGCTGGTCCCGTACCACGCCGGAAAGCTTGCCGGCTGTCTGCGCACAGAGCGTGACCGCCAGGAGCACCAGCAGCACGCCTGTGAGCAGAATCCGAAACGTGTTACGTTTGTTCATGAGGACTCCTTGTTGCATATGTCGTCTTGTGATTCGGCGTTACCTCAAAACATGTCGCTGCCGGCCCGCC
>JADLEA010000336.1 GCA_020846365.1 Bacteroidota bacterium | reverse complement strand
TACGCATATGTCGGACTGGAATCACCCGTGGCACAAACCGTTCACCTCCTCGCCGGCACGAATTCCCAGATGGTCGTGATCTTGAACGGCACACAACTGCACGAGTTCGCAGGAGAGCGGGATGCCGTCCCCGATGACGATACCGTCCGGCTTCCTCTCTCCGCGGGGATCAATCACCTGCTGGTGAAAATAGGGAATTCACAGAAGAACCACCGTTCCCCCTTCTTTGGAGGCATCACCTTTGGATGGGGCGGGTATTTCCGGATCCTGAAACCGGACGGCCAACCTCCCCGTGATGTCACCCTGGTGATCGAGGATCTGCCCTCAGATCCTCACATGCGCCTCCTCTCCACAATCTTCTTCCGCAAAGACGGCGCACAACTCCTGCAACGGCACGACCTGGAGATCTTCTCCCCACTGGCCGATACCGCCCGCGGGTCCATATCCCTCACAGGCGCCGGGAGAAACGAGCAACACAACCTGGGCCCCATCAGATGGGGATGGAACCGGATCCCCCTCTGGCTCAGGGCGTCGGACACAGACGCCCCCGTCACCTGCAGGCTGTCGTTCGCGGGACTGCACATCTCCAGGACCGATACGTTGCGGGCGGAGCAGCACTATGAGCTGCATGTCATCTTCCTGACCCACACCGATATCGGGTATACACATCCTCAACCTGTGGTCCAGGAACTCCATTGCTCGGCACTCGACGAAGTGCTCGCGCTGTGCAGGAAAGATCCGGACTTCCGCTGGACAATCGAGACGGTCTATCAGCTTGAGCAATACCAGCAGTCGCGGACCCCGGCCGTGTTGGAAGAACTGTACAAGTATATGCGCGAAGGACGGATTGCACTCTCCCCCGTCTCAACAAATCCCTATACCGGCTGGGTGAGTGAAGAAGAGATGATACGGTCCATGATGCCCGCCGAAAAACTCCGAAGGGATCTGGGGATCACGACGCCCGGCGCAATGTACAATGATGTCCCCGGCCTCGCATGGATGATGCCACGCGTACTCCACGACGCAGGTGTGAAGCTGCTGGTTTGCGGCCTCAACGAAGTCTATGGCGGGTATACACTCCAGAAGTCACTCCCCAAGGCCTTCCTCTGGAAGGGAGCGGACGGGACGCAACTCCCCGTGTATCGTTCGGAGACCTACGGCGAAGGAACCGACTATGGCCTGGAACGGGACAACCCGGTCATCGCCCTGAGGATGTGGGAGCGCTTGCAGAGACTGCGCTCGCATGGCGAGAACCGGACGATGGTGCTTCTGAATTCGGCATGGTTTGACAATGGCCCCCCTGCAGTGCATCAGTTTGAAGCGGCGAAACGGTGGAATGCCGAATACGCATACCCCCGCTTCGTGATCACAACGTTGGCAGACGCCGCCACTGAGTTTCTCCGGCGCTATGAAAAATCCCTGCCGGTGTTGCACGGTGACTGGACCTCTTCATGGGACATGCTGTTCCAGGGAGAACCCGAGCGGGTTGTCGTAGAACGGGCCACGCAGCAGCAACTCGTGGCCGCCGAAGCGTTCGATGCGGTCACGACCATGCTCCGTCCCGAGATCGTCCCCGCAACGAATGCCGCGGACCGGGCATATGCATCGCTGTTGGAGTACAGCGGTCATGGAAGCGGCCTGGAAGCCGGATACGGCACGCCGGGCGAAAACGCGCTCACCATGAACATCAGAGAGCAGTACCTGCGGAATGCGGAAACGATCTCGACCACCGTCTCCTCCAGAGCCCTTACACGCATCGTGCGCGCAGAAGAAGCTTTTGAAGCCGAAGGCGTCATCGTGTTCAATCCGCTCTCCTGGCCGTGCACTTTACCTGTGGAAGTGGAGCTCAAAGACTCTTCAGACCGCCAGTTCCAGTTGACGGATATCGCAACCGGCCGTGCCGTCCCTTCGTTCCGGCACGGACATAGCCTCTGGTTCGTCGCCCCAACTCTGCCGTCAATGGGCTTCAAGAAATTCCGGACGGCACCGGCGCCTGAAGCACCTCGCGCTTCGCAACCGTCCGATCTCCTCCTGACGGCGTCTTCTCTCGAGAACACCACATATCGTATAAACTTCGACCGGATATCGGGCCGGATCTCTTCCATCGTGGACAAGCGGGCACAGCGGGAACTTGTCCGATCGACGGGCCTTCCCTTTTGCGAACCCGTCATACAACAGGGCTACGCAGATCAGACTTTTGAGCCCCTGCCAGGTTCGCGCGGCGTCGTTTCCGTCAGCGACGAACGGCCCGTGCGTTTGGTGCTTTCGATCTACCGCCAGAGTGAGGTCGTGGAGAGAACGGAGTATATCCTCTGGTCCGGAGTGGACAGAATCGATGTCACTCAGACCGTGCACCTTGAATCCCTGCATCCCCCCCGGGAAGTCGAGGTTTATGCAGCGGGATTCCCACTGGCTTTTGACGGCAAGGCCACTCCATACCTGGACATCCTCGGCGGCTTCCTCGCCGGTCCGGACCAACGTTTGCCGGGATCATTGAAGGACGTCTATTCCATCCGCCGGTCGGCAGCGATAAGCGACGGCCGGTTCTCGGTGTCCCTTGCGACGGCCGACAGCCGTATCGTGTTCTGGAGGACTGACTCAATGAGCGGCAAGTCGATACTGCTGGCCAATCTCGCTACCAACTTCCCCCTGGAATGGAATCGGAATGAAGCAAATGCCGGACGCATCCGGCTCCGTTTCGCGCTGAGCAGCAACAGTGGCCCGATTGACCCGGGCCGGACATCGCGCCTCGGCTGGGAATTGCAGACGGTATTCTCCAACCGTTATACGCTCCTCCGCAGTGTGCCGGCCGAGCAGAGTTATCTTTCGGTGACTGGCCCTGGCGCCATTCTGACGGGCTTGAAACGGGGCAGCTATTCCTCGAGCGTTGTGCTTCGTGTGACCAACGTGAATCCAGAGCGTCCGACGACAGCACAGGTGACTTCGTCCCTGTTTCTCCCGGCTCGGATCACGCCGGCCACGCTGTTCGAAAAGCCCGGCGTGTCGTACACTTCAAACGACTCGACCATAACCGTAAACCTTGGTCCTTCGGAAACGCAGACATTGCTGCTGCAACGAACTCAGTGAACACGTGACGATGGAGGCAATGCTCACAGACAGAAACGTGCACGACATGTGTGCTCATCTCATGTACCTCGCAGAAAGGAGGCCGGATCGATCCATCACAGTCTATGCTCTCTCAGATGTTGACGTGCTTCTTCACACATCCATTCACACAACCTAAGGAGGCCTTCCATGAACTGGAAAAGGCTTGCTACAACGTTGGTCATCCTGGTGCTGCCTGTGCTTCTTACCCACTGCCTCATTACCGATGTGCAGCAGCCTGCGACGGCCACCGCGAACAGCACCATCAATGTGGTGGTCACCATCAAGGATGACATTGTTCCCGAAAGCAATCCCCATAAGGGTGTGCTGTGCGTGCTGGTACCGACGGACTGGAGTTTTGTCTCCGGAACGTACACGGCGACAGTGGACGACGGCTCTGCGCTCGGCAGCGGGACCATTGAAGCCGCCGACAACTGGGCAGACTCCGCGACGGTCGTGATTCCTCCTCCCGCCGGTTACAAATGGATCGGACTCCTTTCCAGCGCCGGCTATACCTACGCGGACACCATTTACGCGGAGGCATCTCTTACGCTCCAGGTCGGGGCGAACAACGGCGTGTACGACATCGGTTACCTCACCACCAAGAATTCGGGAGACCTCATCGCCCACTTCGCGGACTTCTGGTCAGACACGTCCATGAATCACCAGATCACCGTGAGCGGCGGAACCTCGGTTGAAGAACGCCCGCTGGGCGGCATTCCTGAAGCGTACGGTCTTTCTCAAAACTACCCAAACCCCTTCAACCCCTCCACCGCGATCCGGTTTGCCCTAAAGGACCGGTCCACGGTGCGGCTGTCCGTTTTTGATGTCAATGGCAGGGAAGTTCAAACCCTGGTCAACGGTGTGCGCGATGCAGGAGAATACGAAGTCTCCTTCTCCCCCGCGAATCTCGCTAGCGGCGTCTATATGTACCGGCTGAACGCCGGAGAGTTCGTCAGAACAATGAAAATGGTCTATACGCGATAACCACATCCTCTGACACCCGGCGAGGGTTGTGAGCCGCGGGAAAACCCGCTGGCCGGCCCTCGCCGGGCTTTCAGATCTCATACCAGGAATCTTTCATGATACCGAACGTCAATGATTGCGCCAGTGATCCTCTCGTCCACACATTCGGCGACATGTTCAATCTTCCCGGCCTCACCAACTTCTGGGGCTGTGTGCAGGCCGATCTGGACATCACAGGGATCCGGAGTCTGAACTTTCCCCCCTTCGCGACATCTGACACCCTGACCGGTTGCCTCTATGTTGATGGGAAGTTCTTTAAGGCGACCGGCGCACCGATCACGTTTGTCTGGTTCCCCGACCGCATTGAGCGCACGGCAGAGTACGCGGGTCTCCGCCTCCATTCTG
>JADLEA010000335.1 GCA_020846365.1 Bacteroidota bacterium | reverse complement strand
GCCGCGGCTTCATTCGCCATGTTGCCGTCGAAGTGAAGCAGAACCACGGTGTTGGTGTCAGCCGTGTAGGGTCCACCGATCGGCTCGAGAGCCTGCGCATACAGCCCGACCGCACATACCACCGTCAGGACGACGATGGGAAAGAAGTAGAACCGGGATTTCATTGGTACCCTCCTTGTTGTGATGGCGTTAGGCAAAGCGTTGTCTGCCGTGTGCATGGAATGGTGCACGAATGGACAGACGGCAGGAAAGTAGACACGATATCGAAGCAACCACCTCCTTTCGTGTTTGCATTGTGTTGTGGGGCAAATCTCTGAATCATGTTAGCGCTAACACGCGGAGCCACAAATATTGCGTGATCAAACTTCGTTCCTGGCAGAATCGGTGGATCGGGGAATTGGTCGAATGCTAACGATTGTATTCTAAAAAGTCAACAGAAAAGTACGTTCCCGTTAAAGTTAGCAATCAACGTGCCGAGAATCGGTACGCAATCTTCGCCGTGTACGTCTGCCCGGGCTCCAATACCACCGAGGGAAATCCCGGCTTGTTCGGAGAATCCGGGAAATGTTGCGGTTCCAGACAGAACCCGTGACGGAACCCGTATTTCACGCCTCCCTTGCCGATCAGCGTTCCATCCAGAAAATTCCCGGAGTAGAATTGAATACCCGGCTGATCGGACAATACCTCCAGCACACGCCCCGTCGTCTCGTCCACCACCCGGGCGTTTACCGCCAGGGCTTTCCCAGTCGCATTCAGTACCCAGTTGTGATCGTACCCTCCCGGCCCCAGGTGGAGCTGCGGATCAGCGTCATTGATCCTGGACCCGATAGGTGTCGGTGTCCGGAAATCCATCGGTGTCCCCGCCACGTCACGCAACTCACCCGTGGGGATCAGCCCGTTGTCCACCGGCGTGTACCGGTCCGCATCGATCATCATGAGATGATCCAGAATGCTCTTTCCCGATGTCGCCCCTGCCAGGTTGAAGTAGGAATGGGCCGTGAGATTCACCACCGTCGATTTGTCGGTCGTGGCGGTGAAGTCGATCGCGAGCTCATTCCCGGCCTTCAGCGTATAGACAACTTTCGCCGTGAGGTTCCCCGGAAATCCTTCCTCTCCGTCCTTGCTCACGTAGGTCAACACCAGGGATTGGCCTTCCGGGGTGTCGACACGTTCCGCATTCCAGACGACCTTGTCGAACCCCTTCAATCCGCCGTGCAGTGAGTTCACCCCGTCGTTCGCCGTGACCTGATAGGTCTTGCCTTCGAGCGTGAACCGTCCCTTGTCGATGCGGTTACCGTACCGGCCGATCAACGCGCCGAAGTACGGCGTGGCCTTGAGATAGTGCGCGAGCGAGTCATAGCCCAGCACCACATCGTCAAACTTCCCGTTGCGGTCGGGGACGCGCAGCGTGACGATGATCCCGCCGTAGTTGGTAATGGTGGCCTCCATCCCCGCCGCGTTGCGCAGCGTGTAGAGCATGACCGTTTGCCCTTCCGGCGTCGTCCCAAATGCCACAGGTTCCTGTTTCATGTGATCCTCAGCTGTGCGTGAACACCCCCACCAGCATCCTGCGGCTGCAACCAGCAGCAGGGCGAGACCTCTGCGAGCGACACTCATCGATAGACCTCATGGTAGTTGTGATGGTAACCTTTCTGTCACATCCCGTTTTCGCCGAGCACCAGCGTGCCCACGGAACGGATATCCAGCAACGCGAGACTGTTCTCACCGAAGACGTGCCCGATCATTCCCCGGTAGCCGTCGATGGCATCCGACGGGAGGATTGCGAGGATGGTTCCCGCAAAGCCGCCGCCATGTACGCGGCACGCACCCCGGCCGGCCGCCTCTATGTACCCCTCCGTGAGAGCGAGCGCGAGCGTGATCCCCTGTTCCCGCGGCATGGAACCAGGGTAGGAGTTCTGCAGCCACATCGCCGATGAGCGACCCGAGGCGTTCACATGGGATAGGAACTCATCGATCCTCCCCTCCTCGAGCGAACGCACCTGACGGGGGACCCGTTGGCATTCGCGCACGAAGTGGAGGGCCCGCAGGATTGCCCTGTCGCCCGTCTTTGCGCGCAACAACGGGAGAGCGTCCATGATCTCCGCCTCCCCGCTGATATCCCGGCAGGTCTTGTATCCGAGCGCTGCGGCCACGGCTTTCATCTCCGCAGGGATCGCAGCGTATTCGCCGGTCAGATCGGCATGGCTCCCGCCCGCGTGCACCACGGCGAGTCGAAGCCCGGCGGTCTCGAGCGAGTGAGCAATGCGGTGGATCGCCGGCTTGAGCGGATTGCCGAAGTCGATCGCTACCATGCCCCCCATGGCACACGCCAGCTGGTCCATGAGTCCGCACGGCTTGCCGAAATAGGTGTTTTCCGCGTACTGGCAGATCGCTGCCAGCTCCTCCAGCGGTATACGGTTACTATTAAAGAGCGCGTTCAGAATTGTGCCGACAAGAACCTCGATGCTGGCTGAGGAGCTGAGCCCCGACCCCGGAGCGATCTGGCTCTCCACGTACGCATGAAACCCGCCGATGACGTATCCCGCCTCGGCACAGCGTGCCGCGATGCCCCGTATCAATGCAGAAGTCGTACCCCGTTCTTCGGGCCTGGGGTGGAGATTGTCCAGACTGACGCTGAATGCCGACGCGTAGCCGGCGGAGGAGAGCGTTACCGTGCGGTCGCCCGACTTCCGGGCTGCGGCAACGGAATCAAGCGTGATCGCAGCCGCAATGACGGGTCCGTTATTGTGATCGGTGTGATTTCCTCCTATCTCTACACGCCCCGGCGTGCTGACAAAGATGGAGGGGCTTTCCCCGAAGAGATCCACATACCGGCGCCCAATGGCGTTGTACCGCCCGGCCGCACCTGCGGCGTCCTGCCCATAAAGGTCTTTCCAGCGATCCTCGACGTCGGTTCCCCCACCGGGAGAAAAGAACTCTTCCCAAGCTGATGAGTCAGGGGGTCTCTGTGGTGAACTCATGCGCAGGATCCTTTGCGGTTCATTGGCCGCCGTGGGGTTGTTCGACCGCACAATGGTCTCTCAGCGTCTGCGCCGCTGTTTCGGGCGTGAGGTCCCGTTGAGGTTCGGCAAGCATTTCGTATCCCACCATGAACTTCCGGACAGTTGCCGACCGCAACAAGGGAGGGTACACATGCGCGTGGAGTTGCCAGTGATCGGTCTCCGCGTCACCGTACGGAGCCCCATGCCATCCCAGCGTATAAGGGAAGGATATCGAGAAGAGCTCATCGTAGCCGGTGAGAACGGTCTTGAGCAGTGCTGCAAGCGAGTCGCGCTGTACATCGGTCAGATCAGGGAGACGCTTCACATGCGCCCGGGGCAGTATCAGGAGCTCGAAGGGCCACACGGCCCAGAACGGAACGGTGGCAAGCCACTCGGTGTTTTCGGCAACGACCCGTTCAGCCCTGAGGCTCTCCTGCGCGCAGTACTCCTCCAGCAGAATAGACCCTGATGCCGAGAGATACTCTCGCTGCGCGGCATCTTCCTTCCGCGCCTCGTTGGGCAGCGCTGAACCCGCCCAGATCTGTCCGTGAGGATGCGGATTGGATCAGCCCATCATTTCGCCTTTGTTCTCGAACACCTGAACCCATCGGTACTTCTCTCCTAGCGCGCGGGTTTCCGCGGCCCAGGCATCCACCACATTGCGCACCTCACGCAGAGGAAGCTGTGCGAGCGTGAGATCGTGCCGTGGCGAGAAACAGACAACGCGGCTTGTCCCGCTGACATTCTCGCGGCGAAAGAGCGCGTGCGCATCGGACGGGCCGGATGCCGGTTGCACATCCGGCGGCGTTGTTCCGTCATCCGGCAGGAGAGCCGGAAAGTCATTGGTGAAGACAAACGTGGAGCTGTAGGGTGGATTGATTGCACCTCCGGCGCGCACGTTGCCCGGACAGAGATAGCAGCCGGGGTCGTACTCGGGGAGACGTGCAGCGGGCAATGCCTCTTGTTTTCCCTGCCACGGCCGTTGGGTACGCTGGGGCGAAACCAACACCCATTCCCGGGTGAGCGGATTGTACCGGCGGTGTGGATGGAGCAAGACGTTCATGCAGGCAGTGTGTCCATGCTACAGCGACAGAAAATGTTAGCGCTAACATTAGATCAGGTGAAAAAACCCCTCTTCTTCATCGGGGCTCCAACCCTGATGAAAATACCAAACCGGGGGGGAAAAGTCAAGGAAGAGGCGTATTCGCCCCAACGTACCCGGGCTTTGCACGTGTACGGAACGCGCCACCCTGGGTTATGGCACAAGGGCTTATCGCATCAAAACCATCTTCCGTGTCCCGCTGTAGCGCTTCCCCGGATTGCTGCGGGGGGTTGCCAGGAGACGGTAATAGTACACACCCGAAGTGGCTCCCGCCGTCCAACTCACATTGTAAAACCCTCCCTGCTGTTCGGCGTCCACCAGCAGCGCCACGTGCTGGCCGAGCGTGGTGAACACCTCCAACCGGACATGGCTGGGTTCGGGCAACGCGTACCGGAACGTGGTCGTGCCGTTAAACGGGTTCGGGTAATTCTGGAACAACTCGAACTCTCCCGGCAACCCGCCCCGCCCCGTGACGATCCCCGGTGGAATACCATCCCCCCGCAACGGAATGCGGTGCGGCGAGCCGGCAGCATTGCTCACGATGTACAACGTGTCGCTGAAATGACGGATGCTGTCCGGGAAGAAGATAAGCGAGACGCGGAGCGTGTCCCCTTTGCGCACAGAGGCAGGGAGATCCGGCGGTGAAAGGCGGAACGCGCGCGTCCCGGTACGGACGGAATCCAGACGCAGAGTGCTGACGGAGCTGTTCGCAATCCTGATCTCCGCGCTTGCCGTGTCGCCGCGTTCAACGGAGGCAAAATCAAGCCGGTCCACACCTGCCTCCAGACGTGGATAGGGTGTGATCCCTACCATCGGCACAGCCAAAGGACCGCGCCAGGAGGTGTTGTGAAGGACAACTGTGTCGGTGTGCACACCGAACTGCGCCGGCGTGAACCTGAACGAGACAAGCACGGTGTCGCTGCGTCCAACGCGCAACCGGTTGCTCATCGCATGAAAGGTTTTGCGTTTGTTCCGCACGGAGTCTATGCGCAGGGTGTTCACCGACAGGTTCATGACCCGGAGGGTGGCATAGGCAGTATCACCGGCCGCCACCTCGCCGAAACTCAGCACCGCCGGCTCCAGGAAGGCCCGGGGAGACGGCGATTCTCCCCGCAACAACACCCGGCCGAATCCGCCGTCGCTTTCAACGTAGCAGGTATCGGCGTAGCTGCCGAACGCATCATGTTTGAAACTTCTCAGGTGAAAACGCACGGGCACGCGCAGGGAATCCCCCGGTTCGATCGTCCTGATCGGAAGGAATGACGCGCTGAAGAACTGCGTCCCTGTCCAGACCCGCTTCACCGTCAGCTTGTTAAACGGTCCGCCGTTCATGAACACCAACGTGGTACTCGCCGAATCAGTTAACGCGACCGGGCCCAGCAGCGCTTCTGAGGCCCCCGCAACAAGGAGAGGGGGAGAGCAGGCTGCGGCAAGCGGCACCCGGCACTCTCCCCCGTCCGTGAAGAGCGTGACCGTGTCCGCCTCCACTCCGAACGCACGGGGGTGATACCGGTATTGGACAAGCAGACTGTCGTGTGCGCCGAGCACAGTCGGTAGTATGCTACCGGAGCTGACATGGGGGTGACCGGAGAGCGAGTCAACCGTGATGGGAATGTGAGAATCGTTTCGCAGGATGGCGAACGCCGGCGTGCTCTCGTTTCTCCGGGAGTCGGACAGGTATATCCTCCCGCTCGTCGGTGCATGTCTGGTGCGAAAGTGGCCGGCGGGAGCAAAGCTGACGGCGCTGTCCTCTGCCGCCGCTCCCACCCGCCAGTAGTAGAGGGTGCCGTTCCGAAGCGGGTTCTCAGCTCGCAAGAGGGTATCGCCGCCCGGGGTGCTGTACTGGATGGAATCGCTAAAGAGCGTATCGAGCGCTATCTGCAAAACGTAAAACGCGCTCCCGGAGACGCTATGCCACTGGAACTGTGGCCTTATGGTAACGTCTTCAGATCCTGACGAAGGGGCGAGCAAGACCGGCGGCGGGAGCTGCGGCGCCGCGGCATTCCGGGCCTGAACCTGTCCGGAAGCCGCGTAACCACAGAATATCAGAACACCGGCGGTGAGAACTGCCTTGGCACAGCAATGCATGTCTACGTTGTTTCAACCTACGGATAGAATCTGACATAAATCCCCCCGTCAACTCCGACGCCCGTGTCCGGGCCAATGATCAATATCGGGGCAAGCTCCAGACCGAGTTCCACAGGCGATCGCGGCACAGCGAAGTTGAACGCGCCCACCATGCGGATTCCCACCCCCATCGACGCCGTGCGTGTGACGTAGGTGTCTCTATTGTGCTTCACGAGGTACTGCGCACGGCCAAATCCCACCGCACCCCCTACGCCATACCACAAGGAAAGCGATGGCTGATCAAAGGGACGTGCCTCCCACAGATAATCCACGTGAATCCTGAACCGGTCAAACGGCGAAAACCCTACAAGCCCCGACAGCGCATTCGCTGATCGCAGGTGGTACTTCCAGCTGATCCCCGAGGGATCGCCGATCATCAAGCCGATCCCGAATCTCTCCTGCGCCCGCCCCACCGGGGCCAGAGCGACCACCGCCACGGCGACACACAACAACCATCGTAGTCCGCGCATATTCCCTCCTCCACAAATCCTCCAGTGCACGTTGAAGAGTATAATACGAGTCAAAGGGGGCAAGAGTCAACAGGTATTTTCCGGCCGGACAACAGGTGGAACAGACCGTGTGCCTTTTCCCCGGCGCGATTCGCCTGTGTTCTGCCGGCCTGTGCAGGTGCTCGCGCCCCGAGTACGAACAGGCGAATGGGTCCCTCTTTCCCACACAAAAAAGAACAGGCAAAGGGTGATGGACTTCACCCTTCGCCTGCCAAAGCAACACCGCACCGCTGATGGCGCTGCTAACCTGTAAAGTAGAGATACGCCGCCAGGATCAGGAGCACGACGACGATGGAAGCAATGACATCCCCCGTCGTCCAGCTGGACCGGGAAGTCTTCCGGTGTTCGTCGGAGAGCGTGCCGTAGGTCAGACCGCTGATCTTGTCGTACGCCGGGGGAGCCGTCATCATGCTCACAATCACCATCACCAACGCACTGACCGCGAGAATGACGATGCTGTAGTACTGGAAGAACACGTTGTTCATGATCCAGAGGAATGACCCGTGATCGTAGGCAAAGTCATCGACGAGCTTCACCGGGGTGTCGATCGCAAGGCGTACCAGACCGAGCGCAAAACCGGAGATCAGAGCCGCGAGTGCTCCCTTCGCATTCAGACGCTTGAAGAAGACGCCGAAGAAGAACACGACAAAGATCGGAGGTGCGAGATATGCCTGCACTCCCTGGAGGTAGTCATAGAGCCCCTTTCCCCCCTGGATGACCGGAATCCATGCCAGCCCGATGATCACCATGACGCCCGTGGCAACGCGTCCCATCCAGACCAGTTGCTTCTGGCTGACGTTCGGGCGGAGCCGGGAATAGAAATCCATCGTGAATAGCGTAGACGACGCGTTGAACACGCCTGCCAGCGAACTCATCAGCGCGGCGAGCAATCCGGCCACAACCATGCCGCGAACGCCCACGGGGAGAACGTGGGCAACCAGAAGGGGAAAAGCACTCTGGGCATTATCCCGAATCACCTGTCCGTCCGGGCCGACCAGCTGCCGTTGCAACTCTGCGTTCAGTCCTGATTTGGCAAGCGCGATGGCGATGATGCCGGGGATGATGAATATGAACACCGGAAGGAGTTTGAAGAATGCCGCAGCGATTGTCCCACGCCGGGCTTCAGTCTCGTTGGGCGCACCCAGCGTGCGCTGGACGATGTACTGATCCGTGCACCAGTACCAGAGACCGATGATCGGGGCGCAGAAAAGCATCCCCAGCCACGGATAGTTGTCATTGAAATACCATGCCATCTTCCCTGCCTCCTTCACCGGGGCCCAGGTGCCTTCCAGACCGGCAGGCACGAGGGGCTTCCAGAGATTGAACATCTCCGGATCGACCAGCGCGCGAAGCTGGTCCCACCCTCCAAGCGCTTGCAGCCCGAACACCGTGACGAGCGCGGAGCCCACAATCAGGATGATCGTCTGCATTGCCTCCGTGTAAGCGACCGCACGCATCCCTCCCGCGATGGTGTACAAACCCGTGATGACCACGACCAGAATAGAGCCGATCCAGAAACTATCCATCCCCATGAAACTCATCTCCGGAAGGAGCACGGAGAACACCACGCCGCCCGCAAAAATGCCGACGGCAATCTTTGTCAGCACGTATGCCACGAGCGATATCACCGAAAGCACCGTGCGGGCCGTGGGCGAATACCTGCGTTCCAGAAATTCCGGCATGGTGAAGACGCGGGAACGCATGTAGAACGGTACCATGACCCAGCCGAGCACGAGCAGGCACCATGCATGGAGCTCGTAATGGGCCATAGCCACGCCGTCCGTCGCTCCCGAACCGGCAAGCCCGACAATGTGCTCCGACCCGATATTGGACGCGAAAATCGACGCGCCTACGATGAACCAGCCGAGATGCCGGCCGGCCAGGAAGTAGTCTGTGGATGTCTCCGGTTTCTTCAGCATCACCCACCATGCGAGCCCGAGCACGATGCCGAAATACACCGCGATAACAATCCAGTCGACAACGGTTAGAATTGCCACTGAAGGACCTCCTCTCAAGGATGGGACGAAAGGTGCTCTATCTTAAGGACAACGAATCACTGTTACAAGGGAAAGCTCGGGGAAAAGTCAGCTTCCCCCGCTTTTCGGCAACCGGGACGCGGCCACGGCCGGTGCGGACTCGCGCTGCAACTGGCTCATACGTTCTGCATGGTTTTTCAGTATCGACATCGTCGACACGTCGGTGTCATAGACTGCGTTGAAACCCCGCGGCTCGCGCGGCGGGGCGCCCGGCGCAAGAACCTCCGGTGTCCAGGGAGTGTCGTTGCGGACCCCGCGTGCTTCCCCACCCCACGCCCAGAAGTTGGCCCCCGCGATAGATCCGTCCGAGCGCGCCGCGTCTTGAATCAGGGAGGCAACAAACCGGAAGTATTCGTCCCTTGCAACCGCCGGAGCCCCCGGTTCGACAGCTCCTCCGTCCCTGCATAGCCCGTATTCCTCAAGGACGATGGGTTTCCCGAGTCGCGCAGCAAGCTCAATGTGCCGAAGGATATACCTGCGGCTTCGCTCCATGGATTGCGGAAGGGTTTCGAGAGACCTCCGTGGATCGAACCACCGCCAGTTGTACGGCCAGACGTGGATCGTCAGGTAATCGATTCCGGGAGTCCGATGTGCCTCTTCAAAGCACTCTTCCGAGTCCAGACATCCCGCGCACCCCTCGCTCCCCGTCGAGATGAGATGATTCCTGTCCAATTCGTGGATGTAAGCGGCAGTGGAATCGATCCATTCAATGAAACTGGTGAGATTCCTGCGAGCGCCGGTGCCGAAAATGCCCGGCCGGGGTTCGTTGGCCAACTGCCATGACATGATCGCCGGATCCTCTGCGTAAGAGACTCCGCTTACGGTGTTCCGGCGGGTGACAATCCGCCGGATGTGCTCGCGGTAGTATCCGTTGGCCTGAGGGTTTCCATAGAATGATGCGGCGCGCTCGACGAGCTCTTTCCATGACCGGTTCACGGGTGCCGGCTCATGAACCAGCGTCTGCTCGGCCCAGTCTACGTATGCAGCCATTCCCCCGGACCAGTCCCAGAAGTTATTCAGGTAGAGTACTGCACGCATGCCACGCTCGGCCATGCCGGCGAGCAGGTAGTCCAGACCCTTAAGAAGATCCTCGTCTGCTTCCCCCGGACCCCGTTGCATGGGAGGCATGACGGCGTTGGCTGCCCTGGAGGCCTCCCCGGCGGCCATGATCCTCAGGTTCGAGATGCCGTGTGCATGAAGAAAGTCCAGCTCGCGCCGTAGCCGTTCCCGGTCTCCCGTGAAACCTGGAGAGCCCAGATAGCATCCATCCCAGAAGTTGGCACCGGCAAAGAAATAGGGAGAGCCGTTTATGGTGAGCCGGGATCTCTCAACCCGGACAAAGTTATCGTTCATAGGAAGATGCTTGCGCCCAAGCACTCGGTCGACGCGCGGTCAGCCCCGAAGCGGTATGCCTTGCCGCACCAGGTCGACATCCGGCGGGAGATGTGGACTATTGTGTAGATTAACAGTATAATTCGGAGAAATGCAACATCTTTTCGCTCTCCGGCCCGTGGAACTCTACACGGTCTCCTTCATAGCGGCATCGGCGGCGTACCTGGTCTTGGCGATGGTCCTGCACCGGAAGGAGATCTCGCAGAGATGGCTCTACGGTTTGCTCGCCCTTGGCCTGCTCATCAGAGTGGTGTTGCTACCCCTTCCGCCTGTCGGATCCGACGACATGTACCGGTACCTCTGGGAGGGAAAAGTTCAGGCAGCCGGCATCAACCCGTACCGGTACGCGCCCGATGCTCCGGAACTCGAGCCCCTCCATTCACCGCTCCTGCCGTCCTCAGTCAACCATCCCTCCATGAAAACGGTGTACTTTCCCTTCACACAGTGGGTGTTCTGGCTCGGGTACCAGATCAGCGGCGAAGAGACGTGGGGATTGAAGTTGATGCTGCTTGTGGCAGAGACCGTGACGCTTGTGTTGCTCTTCATCCTCCTGAAGCGAAGAGGGACTCCGGAAAAGTTCGTTCTTCTCTATGCGCTCTGCCCGCTTCCGATTCTTCAATTCGGATTGGACGGGCACATTGACGGGCTGGGACTTCCGCTACTCCTCCTTGCGCTGTTGCTCTGGTTGCGCGATCGAAAATCTGCGGCGCTACTCCTTCTTGGACTCTCCATGTCCATTAAACCGGTTGCGCTGGTGCTGTTGCCAATGCTTTTCTTCCTGGAGAAGGATCTCCGGTCCCGCGTGCGTGTGCTTCTCCTTCCGTTTGTCCCGTTGGCGATGCAGTTCGTCCCGTACCTTATCAGCGCAGATCCCTTCGAGGGCCTGGCATTCTTCGGCACCCACTGGACATTCAACGGCGCCGTGTTTGAGATGCTGGACAGCGGTATCCAGGACAACCAGAAGACGAGGTTGCTGTGCGGTCTCTTGCTTGCGGTCTGTCTGCTGGCAGCGGCTGTGCGCAGGAGGTCACTTCTTCCAGGTGCCTATGATGCGATCTTCCTGCTCCTCCTCTTTTCCCCGGTCGTGCATCCCTGGTACGTGGCGTGGCTTGTGGTTCTCCTCCCTCTTTGGCCGGCGTGGTCCGGGACTCTCTACGCTGCGACGGCGAGCCTCACCGCTCTTACCGTTCTGGAGTATCAGGTGACGGGCAACTGGGTGCAGCCCGGGTGGGTCTTGGTTGTGGAGTATCTGCCTGTCGTGATTGCCTGGCTCTATGAGCAGCGAAGCCGGAAGGTCCGGGTCTGATACCCTAGCGTTCGGGGTCCTGCAGGTGTGCAATGCTGAAGATGCACGATCAAGAGCCCGGCCCGGTACTGAATCCTGACGCCGAAGCACTTATGGCTTGGCCGAGGGAGTGCGCCGGCCGCCGCAGCAATCACGGCCCGGTCGGACGCGTGGTCCGAACCCCGCAACCTTTACCGCCCGGTCGGACGCGTGGTCCCAACCCCGCAACCTTTGCGGCCCGGTCGGAGGCGTTGTGGGGACGCTAAGCCACCGATCTTTGGTGGCGGTTGATGGGAACTGAAGACGTATTGCCCGTTCAGGAATACCATAAATTGCAGCTAATTTTTAGATGATATAATACCTATTATATATGATATAATATATATGCTTGAATTTCGACGAATTGATCATCAGATTTCGGGCTTGCCGAAATGGTCGCTTCCGCTTGTCTGTCCCCTGGGAACAGGTTTTGGGGAGGAATGCGATGGCATGAGCTGGAGCTCCAGCGACCGATTCGTCGAACCGCTACCTCTCAGCCCTCGCCTGGCACAAGCCAGCTGAACTCATCGGAGCCCGACAGGGACACCCGCCCTGCAAGGGCTCTGTACCGGTCAGCCAAACCACAGAGATAATCCTGTGCCTTTGCGGCAAGGTCTGAAAGCCCTGCGAGCCGCGCGATGCCCCAGTTGCGGACGAGATCGTCCACGATGTCTGCGTAGTCTCCCGCCGTGTACACGCCTGTCCGTTGAGCCACCCTGGAGAATTTTGTGAAGAGGTCTTCCTCCACGCCGTCATACATCATCACGGCGGGCATGGTGATCTTCCGCTTCATCATGGTCGCAAATGCCAACACTGCTTCGGCGGGATCCAGCTCAAAGACTCTGGTCATGAAGAGCCGGTATGCCTTTTCATGCCGGGCCTCGTCTCCCGCAATCACGCCGCAGATGGTGTGCAGGGTCCCCTCACCGGCGCGCTTCGCAAGCGTGGCAACATTGCGATGGGAAATCTTTGTGGCTCGTTCCTGAAAAGAGGTGTACACAAACCCGAGATACGGGTCGTTCTCCGTTTGGGGATCAAAGCCGCGGTTGAGAAGATGATGTATCGTGACCTCCACTGCGCGCATATTGATGCGGCCCGTGAGTGCGAGGTAGCGGTTCAGGAGATCCCCGTGCCGGTTCTCTTCGGATGTCCACCCCCTGCTCCACTGCGCCCATGGATCGTCGCTGACACCGGTCTGGTCCGCGAGACCGCGCAGACGGTTCAACCAGGACTGGTATGTAGGGAGAGCTTCCTCGGTCACCATATCTCCCACCAGCACTGCCAGGACATCCCGTGGAAGGACCATCGCTCGTTCACGGAATTCACGCAACCGCTCCACCCAGTCCTCTGCATTCAGATCCGGCAGATAGTCGGACGGCTGCCAGCTCTCCTCCACCGGCTTCAGCAACGAACCGATATGTTCACGCACAAAACCCCGCATGCTCTCAACCACTTCCACGTGACGATGTATTGACATTACATGTCCTCTTTGTGATAAGCACAAGCTACGTGTTTCCCGCTCCCCGTCCAAGCCCTAACATCTGACGTGATCCACGGATGAGTCAACGGGTACCCTGTCTCACTTCGCGGGGTCAAACGGCGGGAGACACGCCCGGACAAACGCCACGAGTCTTTGTTCATCCAGCTTCCCGTTGGTCCTCACCCCGCTGCAGACATC
>JADLEA010000334.1 GCA_020846365.1 Bacteroidota bacterium | reverse complement strand
TCGCACCCGATCTCGATGAGCGTCTTGTTGCGCAGATCGTAACGGTCGATCAGACGTTGCGCGAGGTTCCGGTGAAAGGTGGTGAAGGTCGGCGAGTAGGCCTGTGTCGCCTCATACCGGGCCGAGTATTCCTGCTCCTTCGGATCGAATGCCACATTGGAGATGAACCCGCACAGCTCGCAGAAGCCCAGCGCGATATCGCCTTTCGGAAATGCCAGGGCTTCTTCCCTCGTCGGGAGCAGGAGGACGCTGTTCACGGGAACGCCCTGCACTTCATAGAATATCGACATGTGGCCTTTGGCGCAGCTCGGGCAGATTGCCGCAGTGTGTTGCTTCATGGAGTTGTTCCTTCCAAATTCACAGGATCATCGGTCAGATGGTGGACGGAATCGTTTGAATGCAAGACCCAGAACTTCCATCACAAGGGGGCGTTGGATCAGGACGAGAACTCCGGCATACGTCAGCGCGCCCACCGCACAGAGAATGCCCAGGGCTATGCCGGCATTGCCCACGCCCGTCAATGATGCCACCGGGGCTTTCGCGAGGTGGACGATCGCCATCATCGCAAGTGCCGCGCCTGCGGCCGGCGCTATGGCGGGGATCATCCTGGACCCGGTCCCGGGCAGCACCAGCCGCATCTGGTACATATTGTATCCAAAGCCGATGACCTGCGAGATCAGGACTGCGAGCGCGACGCCCGTGATACCCTGAGGGAGCAGCAGCGCGATGGCGGGAACAAGTGCTCCCAGGACGACAAGTCCGGCCCTGAAGTTGTAGCCCGGTCTCCCCGTTGACGTGAACAGGGCCGAGGTCGTGGCCGACAGCGGTCGCACCGTGCTCGCGACGCACAGGATTTGGAACGGCACAAGCATGGAATACCATTCCTCGGTCAGCAGTGTCGTGATCATTTCGGGCGCCAGGATAAGCATTCCCATCGCCGCCGGGACGATGATGCACGCGATGAGGCGCAGGCTTTTGAGGTAGGCCCGGGAAAGCCGTTCACGCTCATCCTGGATGAGTGCATAGGACGGCATCAGCACGGCGCCCAGGACCCTGTTAATCCCGTCGATAGTCCGGCTGGTGAACCCCACGGCGCGTTGATAGACGCCGAGGGCGCCCGGACCCAGCCACCGGGAGATGGTGAAGCCGTCCACCATGCCGTACACGAAGGTGATTGCCCCGCCCCCTGCCGCCGTGACCCCGAATCCAAGCAGCTCGCGGAGGAGCTTGCTGTCCCAGGGGCGGGGGGTGATCCAATCCCATCCCGGGCAGAGGCCCCAGTTGAGCGCCACGGAGAGAGCGGAGCGGACGAGCAGTGCATACACCAGTGACCAGACGCCGAACCCGGTGTACGCAAGCCACAGGGCGATGCCGATATAGACAAGCTCGGTGACGACGGAGATGATGCTGACGCGCCCGAAGAGGAGATCTTTCTGGAGGATCGCTTCCGGAATCATGGACAGTCCGCCGAACAGCACCAGGGGTGAGAGCCAGCGGAGGACGACGCCGGCAGTTTCATTTCCCAGGAGGTCGGCGATGGGGGTGGCGAAGAGGTAGACAAGTATCATGAGCACAAAGCCGATGCTCGCGGTAACGACGAAGGATTGGTACGCAACTTTGCGCCGGTCGGCCTGGCTCTGGATGACGGCCATCGGCAGTCCGAGGCCGGCAAAGAGGTTGGTGGTGGTCAGGGCGATCATTGCCATGTCCACGAACCCGAATTCCACTGCGGTCAGGCGGCGGGTGAGGAGGATGCTCGCGACCATGGTGACCACGCGCAGGAAGACGTTTGCGCCTCCCAGCATCACGGAGCCCCGGAATGCTTTGGTCTTGAGCGTTTCTATCGCGCGGTCTCCCGGGTAGGATTCCCCTGCAGGCCGGCGGAAGCGATCCGGCCATCCCCCTTGTGTGGTTTCCATCCCCGTGTCGTGGTATCGTACGCCGGAGCACAGAGAGAGCGTGCGAGCTGCGTCGTGAAGATGATCATCGGCAGTTCAGCGCGCTTCTCTGTGTTTCGGCATATGCAGTCCTTATTTCACAAGGACCATTTTCCTCAGGAACTTTGTCTCTCCCGCGACCAGCGAATAGAAGTAGATGCCGCTGGAGAAGGAAGCGCCGTTGAATCGCAGGCTATGATAGCCGGCCGGCTTCACTTCGTTCACCAGAACGGCGACGCGCTGGCCGATAAGGTTATACACTTCCAGCGAGACCTTGGATTCGCGCGGGAGGGCGAAGTTGATGACGGTTGAAGGGTTGAAGGGATTGGGGTAGTTCTGATCCAGAGCGAACTCCTTCGGGATTTCCTTTTCCTTCACGTCGGTGACGCCGGACGGCTTGATGCTTTCGCTGTAGTGGACAGCATCATCCAGGTCGATTTGTTTCAGCCGGTAGTACCAGACGCCCGGTGTGACACTCACGTCGGTGTACGAGTACGAGTGCGATTCGAGTGTCGTGCCGTTACCGGCGACAAAGCTTCCTTCGATGGTCTGCCAGGAGTCGGAGCCCTCGAGTGATTTCTGGACTTCGAAACCGTAGTTATTGGTTTCGGAGAGGGTTGTCCACTTCAGCAGCACCCCGCCTGAGGACTGGATCATCGCAGCGGTGAAGGAGGAGAGCTGGACGGGGAGCGGTGAGGTGTTCAGGTTGTTCAAGGTGCCAGCGTCGACCACCGTGCTTTCGTCGTCCTTGAACACCACAGACCCACCTGCATCCCAAACAAGGTTCGAATTCCCAGCCGGATCGAGAATCGCAAACCGTAGAGTCGCGACGTCCATGTATCCCGTTGTTACTTCGGTTCCTGAACCTGCAGTGTTCAATTCAATGTTCACCGATGCAGAATTGCCGGTGCCATTCACGTTCATGGGCTGATACACAACACCGTCGCTAAAATTGTGAGGTGTCAGAAGCGTCGGAAAACCAAGATCCGAAGAGTTGAAGTTAAAGAAGAAATTCGACGTGCCCATTTTGAACGTCGAACCGTTGGCTTTTACCTGGACCTTGACATCGTAGTTCGTGCCGTCGTTCGTGATGACAACGAACTGCAAATCATAGGTCTGGGCCAGGGCGGCCGTGCCAAGGAGGCACATCGCCAATGCCAGGATCACAAAACGAAATGCGTTGCTCATCGAATACCTCGTTGAATGTAGTTATGCATGATCACTCCGATACTCTGGTCGCTTCACGAAACTGAAGTGAACGCAAAACATCGCTACGGAACCTGTGAAGAAGACCCGTTGTTCACGCGCCAGAACAAGTTCCGATCTGTGGCATTGACGAATCGGTCCAGATTGAAATCACCCATGTAGTATCCGTTGCTGCTTCCATTCTGAACACGCCAGACAGAATTTCTATCAATTGCGTTTATGAATTTGTCACCGTTGCCATTACCGCCAAAGAGAGCATAACGCGATCCCACTAGCTTCATTCCATCGCCCCCACCCGAATACGCCTTTGCCTGCGCCGTGGTAAAATCATAGAGCGCAGAAGAGCTGTTAAGCGCCAGCGCATTCGCTGTCATCACCGCCAGGTGGTTCCTGTGTCGCAACACGACATAATAGTTGCCAAACTTGACCCCCTGGAAGGCAACCGTGCTGCTCCCGTCCAGACCGACAATCGAGCCGTCTTTCTTGATGAACGCGACGGCAGTATCCACGCCCGTCGCCGCCGCGGTGCCTGAGCGTAGCGAGACAAGCACCCAGTCCACTACATCCGCCGGTATCGCCAACACGCTGTCTGTACCAGTGTAACTCCACGGAGCGGCCCCATACGGATGCTTCAATGGCAACACAGACGTCAGACTCACCCGCATGCTGTCTCCCGCCGCCACATACGGCCCCTGCAGTATCGCTTTCAGGTTCACAACCACGCCGTCCGTCCTGAAGTAGTCGATCGTCCCGGCAAACACCGGAGGCGCGGACCCGGCGTTCCCTACAAACAAACCAACCTTCGCTACCGTCATCGCGTGGTGGAAAACCG
>JADLEA010000333.1 GCA_020846365.1 Bacteroidota bacterium | reverse complement strand
GACCACGGTGCAGGCGCCGCAATCCCCTTCCGCACACCCTTCTTTGACACCACGATGTTCCGGGAGACTGCGGAGGTATTGCAGAACGGTCGTTGTGGGGCGCCACTGCGAACCGGGCTTGAAGTCCAGACAGACCGTCCGGCCGTCGAGCAGAAAATGAATGGAGTCGCGCATCGGTATTGTTTGCCAATGTACGACAATCCGCCTGGACAAGCAATCTGCAGGCCGGCCGGACAGCAGAGCCCAACTCGGACGCACAGAGTGGGCGCCGTACAGCACAGCCGGGCAATGGACCCGGGCGGGCAGAGCGGATCCACGGACACCATGGCCGAGCGACAGCCCGGGCGCACAGAGTGACGCACGGGCACCACAGCCCAGCGACAAACCTGGTCGCACAGAGTGACTCACGGGCACCGCGGCCGAGCGACAAACCCTGGCGCACAGAGTGGACCTCGGGCAGATATCGGACTGCAGGCGCGGGAAGGTTGATTCTCACCGGGGACTTGCCTACACTGCTTATCACGTACTTACCACACTTTTCACTACTGAGATAGTAAATGAAATTCTTCCCCCTGATCCTGACTGCGGTTGTTGTCATCGCATTTCAGCCATCCCAGGCACAAGAATCCTCCGTTCGCCGTGTGCTTCTTGGCTCTGCTTACGCCTCACACGAAGGGTACCGCTTGCTTCAGAGAGTTTGCGACGAGGCCGGCGGGCGCCTTGCCGGCTCGGAAGCCAACGACCGGGCACTTGGCATACTGGAGGATGAACTAGCACGTTACAGGATCGGGTTCAGGCGTGAGTCATTTTCCATGCCGGGGTGGGTAAGAGGAGATGATGCAGTCGAAGTTGTCTCCCCTTTTCCCAGAAAGCTGCGCGCCGCGGCACTCGGCTACGTCCATCATCACCCACCGTTTGAATCGCGGCTCGTCTGGGGCGGCACAGGCACGGAAAAGGAACTTACCGGCGCCGCGGATGCGATCGTTCTCGTAGACTCCGAATCACCGCGCGACGGAGAACCGCCGTTGCGTTATGAGGTCATCGACAACGCGGCACGCGCGGGCGCCAAAGGAGTCCTGTTCGTTAACGACAAACCGGGAGGGCTTGTGTTGACGGGAGTTGGGAATTTCCAGGGAAACCCGTGTCCCGTGCCGGCGTACAGCATCACGCTGGAGGAGGGGAAATGGCTCCGGCGCTTGCAGATCGCCGGAAAGGAAGTCCGGATTCGGCTCACGACAAATTCCCGATGCATGCCCGTGCAGAGCGCAAACCTCGTGGCCTCATTCCCCGGCAAACGACAGGCCCGCATCGTGGTCGGCGCTCACGTTGATTCGTGGGACATCAGTCAGGGAGCCGTGGACAATGGCATCGGGTCGGCCGTCCTTTTCGAAATAGCCCGGCTGCTCAGCCTCCATGCGGATGTCAACCACTTTGCGATCGATGTCGTGTGGTTCAATGCGGAAGAGCTCGGACTTTGGGGAGCAAAGGCCTATCTCACGCGTCATGCCGCTGACAGCATCGTGGCGCTGATCAACATGGATATGCCCGGAAGACCGACTGGCATCAACGTCATGGGCTTCGATGAGTTCATTCCGCTTGTGCGTGGTGTCATGGACAGCCTGAAAGGATTTGACTGGTCTCAGGGCATCGTGAGTGTCCCCTGGTCGAACAGCGATCATCAGCCGTTCCTGGTGCAGGGAATTCCGTGCTTCACGATGGCCGGACACCTTGAGAAAGAATCGGTCTTCCACTACCACGATTTCGGGGACACGTTTGACAAGGCGGATCATCGGGCACTTGTTGATGCAGCAGCGGCACTTTCCGTCCTCACCTACACGCTGGCAAACAACACCTCTGTTGAATATCGGATACGGAGCGTGGCGGAACGAAGAGCGATGTTTCAGGGGACAGGGTTCGAAAAACGCCTGAAGCGTCAGAAAGAGTGGCCGTATTAGTGCTGTGAGACGGAAGACCTCGAAGCGCACATGCGCCCTTCGTGCATGCGTCGCGACTGCAGTGCGGATTTCGCACGAACACGTCGCCCACTGTGTGCGTACAACGGGAAAGGCGCAGCGCACTCCAGGGACTCACTCTACAGAAGTGCTCTGCGCCTCCCTATTTTCAACGCTTCGCCGTGCAGGACCGAACCGCTGCTGGCGTGAAGTCGTTCACCACGTTCCTGGATCGACTCCGGAATCTCTGTCAACTCTGCCGGAATGCATCTTCTCCAGATAACGCCGGCTACTTCTGTCCCGCGGGGGCCAACCCCAACTGATGCGTTCCTTCCAATTCGTCTGCCAATGGACCCGCATCATACAGTTTCCGCAGGCTCTCGATGATGAATGCGGAATGGACGGAGACGGCACGGTTGGATTCCTCCGTGTACAGGAACCGGCCCGGCAGACTTTCGATATTCCCGTCAAAGATCAATCCCACATATTCCCCGGCTTTGTTGATCACGGGTGAGCCGGAATTCCCCCCGATGATATCGCAGGTGCTGACGAAGTTGGAGGGTGTGGAGAGGTCCAGGCTTGCGCGCCGATCTATGAACCGCTGCGGCAGCGCGAAATCCCCCTTCTGATCGAAGCTGTACGACCTGTCGTACAGGCCATAGAGAGTGGTTTTGGACGGCGCAACCGTGCCGTTCATCGGGTAGCCCTTCACGGTGCCGTAGGAGAGGCGCAGGGTGAACGTGGCATCGGGATAGGTGGACTTGCCATAGACAGCGAAGCGGGCCTCGCCGATTGCCTGGCTGGCTCTGGCACTCGAACTGGAGATGTTCTTCTCTTCCCACGCGCGGGCATCGCGATTGAGCGGCTCGAGTTTCCGGGCGAGCACGATCATCGGATCCTGGGAAGCGGCAACGGCTTTTTCGCCCCCCTGAAAGAGGGCTTTACGGACCGCGACGTCGGCGAGCTGCGTCCCTCTGACAAGCTCCCGCGCAACGTCTGACGGACCTTTGCCATCCAGAACGATCTTCACCCACGGATCTGCGGGACCGAGTTCCGCGAGCGCATGGGCCAGGCCGTCGGCCACCTGCGCTTCATCCAGCTCCGGATACACAGGTGCCGGCGAGAAGAGCCGGAACTTCGTGGATTCCAGGTTCGCATCCTGATACTGGGCCGTGCGTTCACCGTTCGGTTTCTTGATCTCTTCGAAATACTGCACCAGCGTGGTCGCAAAGGTGAATGCCCGGCCGGAGATCTGCCGGAATGTCTTATATCTCAAGGATGCTTTCGATCGCTCCGTCGTCGCGGCAATGGTGTCCCACGCCCACGCGTACTGGCGCTGCCATTCGGGGTTTGCAGCGATGCGGTCGCGAAAATCCTTCTCCTCGGCCGCTTTCTTTGCCATTAGTGTTTTGTCCAGCAGACCACGGTATTCGCCTCCCGAGGCCTTCAAGCCATTCTCGATGCCGAAGATCTGGCCGCGGGCCTGACGCGCCTGTTCCGCGCCGCGCGCCGCGTAGGTCTTCAGCAGCGCCAGGCGCCGCTCGTAGGATTTGAGTCTCATCGGATACGCGCAGTCCCGCTGGTATTCGGTTTGTGCGTAAGTCTGCAGGCGGTTGGTTGAACCTGGATGACCGGACACGAATACAAGTTCCCCGTCCACCGCGCCCGAAGTCTTCCAGCGAAGGTAGTGTTCGGTGTTGAGCGGCTTGCCGTTTTCATAGACGCGGAAGAAGGCCATATCCAGATCGTAGCGGGGGAACGTGAAGTTGTCCGCGTCGCCGCCGAAGAAGGCGATCTGCTCCTCGGGGGCCATTACCAGCCGCACATCGGTGTACTTCTTGTACGTGTAGAGCCAGTACTCACCACCCTGGTAGAACGTGACAACATCGGAGCGGAGTCCGGTTTTCTCTTTGCTCTCCTTCGAGATCTGCGCCATAGCTGCCTTGCGCGCATCCAGGGCTTCCTTCGCAGACATCCCCGGTTTCACGGACGCAAGCACGCGAGAGGTTACGTCCTCCATCCCAACCAGGACGTTCAGTTCCAGGTCAGTTGCTTTGATTTCATCCGTGAGCGTCTTTGCATAGAACCCGTCAGCGACGTAGTTCTTCTGCGGCGAGGAGAGCTTCTGTAGCTGTCCCCGGGCAACGTGGTGGTTGGTCAGGACAAGCCCGTTCGCGCTGACGAAGGCACCCGAGCCACCGTCATTGAACCGCACGCTGGAAAGGCGCACATGATCCAGCCACTCCTGCGTCGGCTCGAACCCGTACAGTTCTTTCAGCTGTTTCCGCGGAGGATTGTCGAACGTCCACATCCCGTCGTCTGCGATGGCAGACCATGAACACAAAAGTACAAATGCAGCCACCAGCCGGAGCTGGCGGCTCGAGCGCGTAAACATGGGAACCTCTCTGAGAATGAAACATGGCGCACCCGCAGGGGGAGGCGGGCGGCAAAGGAAGATGTTACAATATACGCAACTTAGTCGTCGGGTTCAAGAAGGCGACCCTGGACTCGATTTATTGATGAGGCAACGGGGAAGGTTGAGTTTCGGCCTGCAAGGATGCCCGGGGAGAATACAACTCCAGGAACCTCGTGAGATGCTGCAGAATAGGTTCTGCCTCGGTGAACTGCATCAACTCATTGCGGATCTTTGACACATGGGGCATGCCCCGCAGAAAACCGGCATAATGCTTCCTCAGTTCAATCACCCCTGTCCGCTCCCCCTTGTGCTCGATCGCCAGCTTGAGGTGCTGACGGAACAGGTCGACCCGCTCTTCCAGCGTCGGTTCCGGCAGCAACTCGCCGGTAGCCAGGAAGTGCTTTGCCTGACGGAAAATCCAGGGGTTCAGGATCGCCCCCCTGCCGATCATGACGGCGTCACAGCCGGTGGTCGCAAATGTTTCCTGAACATCCTGCGGGGTGACGATATCCCCGTTCACAATGACCGGGATGGAAACCGCTTCCTTGATGCGCGGAATCCAGGTGAAATCCACTTCGCCCTTGTGCCCCTGGTCGCGTGTGCGGCAATGGACCGTGAGGGCCTGGACCCCCGCCTGTTCGCACATCTTGGCCACATCCACGATACGGATGCTCTTGGCATCCCAGCCCAGACGCGTTTTCAGTGTGACCGGAGTGTGAACCGCGTTCACCACGGAACGTGTGAGGCGTTCCATGCGTGGCAGGTCGCGCAGGAGACCCGCTCCTGCACCGCGCATTGCAACATCCCGCACCCAGCACCCGCAATTGATGTCGATCAGATCCGGATTGAAGCTCTCTGCGGCCCTGGCCGCGCCTTCCATGGCGTCCACATCGCCGCCATAGATCTGGATGCCGACCGGGCGTTCCTCTTCCAGGAAAGCCATCTTCTTCCTGGTTTTTGGATTGCCCCTCACCAGTCCGTCGGAGTTCACGAACTCCGTGTAGACAATATCCGCTCCCATTTGCTTGCAGATAATGCGAAACGGAAGGTCGGTGACATCCTCCATCGGGGCGAGGAGAATTCCCTTTTCAATTGTCAGATTGCCGATCTTCATCACTGCAAAATCCCTTATGCCTTCGCCGCCGCGCCCATCCACGGGCATCACATTCGCAAGCGCCCGCGCGGGCACCCTTGCTTTCGATGGCCTGTGTTGGGTCGCGTATTCGCGACGACCGGTTCGATACCAAGGGGTCGGGAGTGCCCGTGCCGATCCGCGTGCAGATCTGCTTCCTCTTCTAAGAAACGTCTGTTGGAACTTAAAAGCAACGCGCCCCCGGCGAGCGCTGGCTTCTCGGGGCCCAAATTCCCATATTGTTTCGTATGAAGAACGCCTCTCTCGCGCTCGCCTTCGAGGAATACTCCCTTCCGAACGGGCTCCACATTATTCTCCATCATGACCCGGCTGTGCCCGTTGTGGCAGTTGAAGTCATGTATCACGTCGGATCGAAGAACGAACTCCCCGGCCGAACGGGCCTCGCGCATCTCTTCGAGCACATGATGTTCAAGGGATCGCAGAACGTCCCTGATGGAGAACATTTCCGGCGCCTTCAGGCCATTGGCGGCTACGTCAACGGATCCACGAACGAAGACCGCACGAACTACTATCAGCTTGTGCCGGCGGAGTACCTGGACCTCGCTCTTTACCTGGAGGCCGACCGGATGGGCTACCTACTGCCGGCATTGACGCTGGACAAGCTTGATAATCAGCGTGACGTGGTGCGGAACGAGAGGCGGCAGAGTTACGAGAACCAGCCATACGGACTTGCCCACGAGACGCTTCTGCGCGCCCTGTATCCTGCCGTGAATCCGTACCATTGGCCGGTGATCGGTTCCATGGAGGATCTGGCCCGCGCGACGATAGACGATGTATCCCGTTTCTTTCGCACCTACTACGCCCCGAACAATGCTTGCCTCGTGGTGGCAGGCAACTTTGCTCCGGATGCCGCGCACAAGTCCATCGCCCGGCTCTTCGGTCCGCTACCTTCGGGCCCGCCTGTCGTTCGTCCGACCATAGCTCCCGCCCGCAATGACGGACCGCGCCCCGTGACACTGCCAGACGCCGTCCAGCTTCCGCGTCTCTACTGTGCATGGCACAGCGACCGCTGGAACACGCGGGAGGACGCCCTGATGGATGTCTGCACGGACATCCTGAACGCCGGGAAGAATTCGCGTCTGTATCGCGCCCTCGTCATCGAGCAGCAGATCGCTCAATCGGTTGTCGCCTATCAGCACGGACTCGAGCTGGCCGGGCGTACTGTTCTGCAAATCACTCCCCAGCCGGGGCACTCCCTCGACGAAGTGCATTCGTCCGCTGTCTCCATCATCGATCAGTTTCTTGACGAAGGTCCGACGGAACACGAAATACGGAAATCGGTGAACATGAAGAAGTCACACTATGTTCACGGGCTCGCCGGCATGCTTCAAAGAGCCGACGGCCTGGCGAGTTGCCACACGCTTGGCGGTTCCGCCGGGCTACTTCTTGCTTACCTCGAACGATTCGAGGGAATTACTCCCTCGGAAGTGCGTGAGTGCGCCGGGAGGATTCTGAAACAGCCGCCAGTCGTGCTCTCCGTGGTTCCCAATGGGAAGGGGGCGGCATGATACCGGGAAACAGCGGGAGCGAGACTCGGTTCGGAAAGGGGGCGGCATGACACTGCAGGACCGCGGGCGCAGAAATCCCAACGGGAAGGGCGCGGCATGATACCGGAGATACAGGAGAGCCGGCTTCCGAATGGCCTGACACTCTGGCTCGTGGAACATCATTCCCTTCCCCTCGTCGTGTCCAGTGTCGTCCTTCGCGCCGGATCGGATTGTGACCCGGAAGGGAAATCGGGATTGGCTTCCCTCACGGCCGAAGCACTTGACGCCGGCACCCACACAAGCTCACGTGCTGCGATAGCCGAGCGATTCGAATTCGTGGGCGCGACATTCAGACCGCAGACCTATCATGACGGCAGCGTGTTCACACTCTCCACGCTTGCGGGGCACCATCAGGAGACATTCGGCGTCATGGCGGATCTGCTGGTCAATGCTGTCTTTCCTCAAGATGAAGTGGAACGGCTTCGCCGCCAGCGACTCACGAGTCTTCTCCAGCAGAAAGACCGCCCGGCCACGATCGCCACAAAGGTGTTCAGCCGGCATCTTTTCGGCCGCGTCCATCCGTATGGCACGGACGCTGGCGGTGACGAGCCGGGGCTGGAAGTCATCCGCCGGGCCGATCTTCAAGCGTTCCAGGGCGACTACTATGCGCCAGACCGCGCGATCGTGATCGCCGTCGGCGATATTGCGATGCCCGCCCTCCTCGAGCGTGTGTCGGGATCGCTTGCGGGATGGAGAGCAAAACGGGGTACGCCAATCCGGAGATCAATTGCGGCGGTCCCGGCGGCAGGAGACCTGGTCATCGTGGATCGCCCGGGCTCTGTGCAATCGGAAATCCGGCTTGGCGGCTTCGGCATCGCCCGCAATACCGATGACTACTATGCCGTTGCAGTAATGAACCGCATCCTGGGCGGACAGTTCTCCAGCCGGCTCAACGCCAACTTGAGAGAGAAGCGGGGGCTGACATACGGGGCCTGGTCAACGTTCCAGGCACTCCGCACTCCCGGCCCTTTTGTCGCAGGAGGGGCTTTCCATACGGAGAAGACTGCAGAAGCTTCGAGCGAATTGCTGCATGAGTTGGAGTTGATGCGGGATGGGGGGATCTCAGACGAAGAACTGCGGTTCGCTCAGGAAAGCCTGGCCGGGTCATTCGCGCTGGCTTTTGAGACGCCGGCGCAGATCGCACAAGCCCTCTCGGTGATTCCCCTCTACGATCTTCCCAAAGACACATTCGCGACGTACACCGATCGTCTCCGCGAAGTCACGCGCGAGGATGTGCTCCGCGTTGCGCGCAGGTATCTTGACACATCGCGTATGACCATGGTCATCGTCGGCGACGCTGCCAGAATCACATCCACATTGGAAGGGCTCCGTCCGGGGCCCATGAGGTATGCATCACCGGACGGGGAACTGCTGGATGAGGCGAAGGACTGAAGCGAGCCGGCATGATCCACCGCCATTCGCTTCGGTCGTGAACTTCTGTTGCTCGCCGCGGGCAAAATCCGGATTGGGGAAATTAGTCCG
>JADLEA010000332.1 GCA_020846365.1 Bacteroidota bacterium | reverse complement strand
ACCACGCTTGCAAAAATGGTGATGGGCCTCATCAAGGGAGACCGGTTTTCAGGAACGCTGGCTGGTATACCGCTCTCAGAAAAGACAGACCGCACGATCTGGGAGCGGCACATCTGGGGACGGAAGGCGGCGATGGTGTTCCAGCATGCGGATGAAGCTCTCAACCCGCGCTCCCGCGTCAGAGAGGTATTCGATGGCCTTCCCGGCCTGACCGTCTCGCGGGACGAAGTGGGCAGGCGCGTGCTTGACTTCATCAGCGGAAGCTCACAGGCTTCATTTCTCGAGCACGTGGTAAGCTCGCTCAGCGGAGGTCAGAAGCAGCGGCTCAACATCCTTCGAAGTCTCCTGCTGGAGACTCCCCTGCTCATCCTGGATGAGCCCCTCAACGGTCTCGATTTTGAGAGCATGAGGAAAGTGCTTGCGCTCATGGAAGACCGGTTGGCGCGAGGTCAGGGGATACTGCTCATCTCCCACAACGAGGAGGTGTTTGACGCATTGATTCCAGTCCAAGACAGGTATTGCCTTCTGGATGCCCGCAATTGACACGAATGCCATCCTCCGACTGGGCATTCCACCCGCCAGAAATGCACGCTCCTTTCCTTGACTCTTACCGCCCGTAGAGGTACTTTACTGGGGCAAACCTTTCCAAATCGCACCATGCGACCAACCCTTGTCTTCCGGACCCTCCTTGCGCTTGTGATTGCCTCCGGGCTGTCCCACGCCCAGTCTATCCACGTCATCAGCCTGGATGCCACCATCAATCCGGCAACCGCAGACTTCATTCACCAGAGCATCCAGAAAGCTAGCGAAGACACCGCCGAATGCCTTATTATCGCTCTGAATACGCCCGGCGGGCTCCTTAAATCCACCAGAGTGATCGTCAGCGACCTGTTGACCGCCAAAATCCCGATCGTGGTGTACGTGGCTCCCGCCGGAGCGCAGGCGGCATCAGCCGGCGCCTTCATCACGCTGGCAGCTCACATTGCGGCCATGACCCCAGGAACCAACATCGGCGCGGCTCACCCAGTGGGTATGCAGGGGGCAGAACAAGATTCGATCTCCAGCCAGAAGGCCACGAACGATGCCGCGGCATTCATCCGGTCCATTAGCGAGAAACGCCACCGCAACGTGAAATGGGCAGAAGAAGCCGTACGGCAGAGCACAGCCCTCACCGAAACGGAGGCGCTGCGCGATTCCGTTATCGATCTGATCGCACGGGATCTGGATGACCTTGTGCGCCAGCTTGACGGAAGAGTCGTGCAACTCGACACAGGCATGGACACCCTCCGGACCGCACATGCAACCGTCATACAGAAAAAGATGGACTGGAAGTCCACGATCCTGGACCTGTTGAGCGATCCGAACATCGCGTACATCTTCTTTCTGCTGGGCCTCTATGGCCTCCTCTTCGAGCTGTACAATCCGGGATCTGTCCTTCCAGGAGTTGTGGGGGTGATATCGATAATCCTCGCCTTCTATTCGCTCCATACCCTTCCGGTGAACTATGCCGGTCTGGCGCTTATCGTCGTCGGGATCATCCTCTTCCTCCTTGAAATCAAGATAACCAGTTACGGCCTCCTCACTGTGGGGGGCGCGGTGTGCCTTTTCCTTGGATCCATCATGCTCATCGATACGGAATCACCGCTGGAAGTCCTGAGCGTCTCGTGGCTCGTCATCATCCCGTCCGTTGTCGTCACGGTCCTGTTCTTCCTCTTCGCCATCGGCATGGGCGTCAGAGCCCAACGCCGCAAGCCGACGACCGGGCAGGAGGGACTCATCGGAGAAACGGGAACTGCCATCCAGGAGCTGAATCCGGATGGCCAGGTGCGGGTCCACGGCGAGATCTGGTCTGCGACGACGACTTCCCCTCCCGTTCGGGCCGGAGAATCCGTGGTCGTCACCGGCATCCATGGGCTTCACCTTACCGTTCGCCCCACCCACCGCAGCACCTAAAAAAGGAACCAGGCCATGCAAGCCTTCGGTGCAGTCATCGTCGTCATTGTCATCTTCCTCGCCATCATCCTCGCGAATGCCATCCGCATCTTGCGTGAATATGAACGGGGTGTGATTTTCCGTCTCGGCCGGCTGATCGCTGTCAAAGGCCCCGGCCTCATCCTCCTCATCCCCATCGTCGACAAGCTGGTGAAGGTAAGCTTGCGCACGGTGGTGTTCGATGTCCCCCCGCAGGACGTCATCACAAAAGACAACGTCTCCATCAAGGTCAATGCGGTCGTCTACTTCCGGGTGGTGCAACCTGACAAGGCGATTGTGGAGGTGGAGAATTTCATGTTCGCCACTTCCCAGCTCTCCCAGACCACACTCAGGAGCATCCTGGGGCAATCCGAACTTGATGAACTTCTCTCGGCCCGGGACAAGATCAATGCCGAGCTGCAGAAGATCATCGATCACCAAACCGAGCCGTGGGGCATCAAGGTGTCCAACGTCGAGGTGAAGCACATCGACCTCCCCGCAGAAATGCAACGTGCCATGGCGCGGCAGGCGGAAGCGGAACGGGAGCGGCGTGCAAAGGTCATCCATGCCGAAGGGGAGTTCCAGGCGGCCAAGCGCCTCTCCGACGCCGCCGTCGTCATCGAAGACCACCCGATGGCGCTCCAGCTCCGGTACCTCCAGACACTCACGGAAGTCGCATCGGAAAAGAACTCCACGACCATCTTCCCGATACCGATCGACCTTATCGCCCCATTCCTGCAGGCGTTTAAAGAGAAGGAAAAAGGCGCCAGGAAGAAGTGACCACTGTTCTCTCCGGCCATAACCCGGAACCATACATTGTCGCGGTGGACCATGTAGACGACGCCGTGATGCGCCTTACCATGCGCAGCCAGGGGGAGACCATCACCCGCGACGAGCCTTTCTTTCCGTTCTTCTACCTTGCCGATCCGTCACTCCTCGAAGGATTCCCCCACAAACACTGGATCAAGAAAGCCGAAGGCACCCACCGGTTTGCGTTCCTCTGCGTCTTCGAAGGCTGGAACGCGCTGTGGGAAGCCCTGCGGCACATGATCGACGTGGCCAATCGCAGAGTGCCGGCCGTCATAGAATCCTACACGAAACTCGACGCGCTGCACTTCATCTCCGACCCTGTCACGCAGTATCTGCTTCAATCCGGACGAACGCTCTTCAAGGAAATGGTGTTTGAGGACCTGCACCGTCTCCAGCTGGACATCGAGACATACACGACGGGGACGCAGGGGTTCAGCTCGGCTGCCCGGCCGGGCGACCGGATCATTCTGATTGCGCTTGCCGACAACCGGGGGTGGGAACACCTCATCGACGGACGCACGCACGATGAACCCGCCATGCTCAAAGAACTCATCCGGCACGTGCGGCAACGAGACCCCGATGTGATCGAGGGGCACAACATCCTCGGCTTTGATCTGCCGTACATCCTGAAACGTTGCGCAATGCACGGCATCCCTCCCTTGCTGGGGCGGGACGACAGACCGGTGCGCGCTTCGGAAGGCCGCTCGTTTCAGGGGGAGTATGGGCCGGACTATTCGGCGGGAGATATCAGCGGGCGGCACGTGGTGGACACCTACCAGCTGGTGCAGTCCTACGATGCAAACAAACGCAACATGGAGAGCCACGGGCTGAAATACGCGGCCCGCTATTTCGGCCTCGCTTCACCCGATCGCGTCATGGTGGAAGGCGAGCAGATCTCGTGGACATGGGACAATGACCCCGATACCCTTGCGCGGTACGCCCTGGACGATGTGCGCGAGACCCGGGGTCTCAGCACGCTCCTCTCGCCTTCGTCATTTCATCTCGCGCAGATGGTGCCGTGCAGCTATGGTACCGTAACCCGGATCGGGGCGGCCGCGAAGATCGAACTGCTCCTGGTGCGCGAATACCTCAGACAGAAGCACTCCCTCCCTCAGGCAACGACCGGCGCCCAGACCACCGGCGGCTATACGGATTTGTTCTTTGCCGGGGTTCTTGGGCCCATCGCACACGCCGACGTGGAGTCGCTCTATCCTTCCATCATGATCACCAGAAACATCTCCCCGGCCAGCGATACGCTCGGAGTCTTCGGAGAGATGCTGCGCATTCTTACCGCACTCCGTCTGGACCTGAAGCAGAAAATGCGGGAATCAACAGACGAGACGGTGCGCACGCACCTGGATGCGCAACAATCCTCGCTCAAGATCCTGATCAACTCCTTCTACGGATACCTCGGGTATTCCCGCGGGCTGTTTAACGACTACCTGCAGGCCGATGCCGTGACAAAGGCCGGGCAGGAAATCCTCCGTCAAACCATCACGGCACTGCGGGGATTGAACGCCAAGGTAGTGGAAGTGGACACGGACGGCGTGTACTTCGTCCCCCCGCCGCACGTAAACACGGAAGAAGAGGAGCGCGCCACCGTCGCGTCGGTTGCCGGAACCCTCCCGAAGGGGATCTCGCTCGTGCTGGACGGCCGCTACCGGCGGATGTTGAGCTACCGCATGAAGAACTACGCGCTCCTCGGATATGACAACCGGTTGATCATACGAGGGTCTTCGCTGGTGTCGAGGACCATGGAACGCTTCGGGCGCTCGTATATCCGGAACTGTATCGAGCGGATTCTGAACAACGACATTGAAGGACTGCATCGGCTCTATCTCGAGGTGGCGTCCACGATCCAGTCGCACGGGATGGACGTGCGGGATTTCGCGCGCGTGGAAACCCTGCGGGATCCGGTCGAACAGTACAAGCGGGAGGTGGAGCAGGAACAGAGGAACCGCAGCGCGGCGTATGAGGTGGCGATACGCCTCGGGCGGCGGTTCAGGGTGGGAGAGAGAGTGGCGTACTACATTACGGGAAGCGATCCCAATGTGCGCATCACCGACGCGTGCAAGCCGGCCGAGGAATGGGATCCTCATTTCCCTGACGAGAACTCGGCCTACTACCTGAGAAGACTAAATGAATTCTCAGAGAAATTCGCAGAATTCTTTCGTCCCGCCGATTTTGGCCGCATTTTCGCCCCCGAAGACCTCTTCCCGTTCTCGGCAGAAGGGATGATCATACAGACCCGGTCGGTGGAGGAGCCCCAAGAGAGACCCGAGGATCCTCCTCCCAGTCCGGGGATCTGGTTGGACGAATAAACCCTCGACTGCTGGCCGGAAGCCCTCCAGGTACTTGCGTTTATCAAAAGGGTTTGTTAGGTTCGCAGTGTAACATGGTAACACATCCAGGAAGGCTCCAGCACCATGGAAAAGGGTACAGTAAAGTGGTTCAACAATGCAAAGGGGTATGGGTTTATAACTCGTGAGAATGGAGAGGACCTCTTTGTCCACTTTAAGTCCATCATTGGAGACGGCTACAAGACCTTGAAGCAAGGGGAGGGAGTGCAGTTTGATGTCGAGCAGGGGCAGAAGGGGCTTCAAGCAGTCAACGTCACCAGGATCGCCCCGTAGAGTTTCGAAACCTGATCCGTACGGCGGGACGGCGGCTCGAGTCTCGCCCGGCCTCGTTGGGGCCGACGGAATCCTGTTAAGCGTGGACCGCTAGAAATCTGTTTCTTCCGGTCAAGTGCTAGGGGCGCGGGAGGTTTTTGCTGCTACCCAGGCGCGGACGTACTCCACAATCGTCTGTGTCGAGGCACCGGGCGTAAAGAGCTCCCCGACTCCCATCATTTTCAGCGTTGCAATATCCCCCTCGGGCACAATCCCGCCGCCGAAGAGCAACACGTCACTGATCCCCCGTTCCCGCATTAGCGAAAGCACGCGCGGAAAAATCGTCATGTGCGCTCCGCTCAGTATGCTGATCCCGATCGCATCCACGTCTTCCTGGAGCGCCGCCTCAACGATCGATTCCGGGGTTTTGCGGAGCCCGGTATAGATGACTTCCATGCCTGCGTCCCGGAGTGCCGCTGCAACGACTTTGGCGCCGCGGTCATGCCCATCCAGCCCTGCCTTCGCAATGAGCACTCGAATTGGTCTGCCCATACTCTGCCCTCACTGTTCCAGTTGCGTGATCTCTTCGAACACTCTTGCCAGCGGGAGCCCCACGACGTTATAGTAGCACCCCTCGATGCGCGTCACAAACACGGCGCCGTAGTCGTCTTGTATGCCGTACGCGCCGGCTTTATCAAGCGGCGAACCGCCCCGGACATACTCTTCGATCTCCGACTTGGGGAGGTGCCGGAATGTCACGCGCGTTTCCTCCACACCGCTTCGCATCACGCCGGAAGGCCGTTCGATGAGGGCGAATCCGGTGTAGACGGTATGCGTGTGACCGCTCAGCCTGGCGAGCATCCGCACTGCGTCTCCCGCGTCAGCGGGTTTGCCGAGGATCTGGCCGTCAATCACGACGATCGTATCGGCGCCGAGCACGATGCCGTCGTTGACGGTCCCGGCAACACACTCCGCTTTCATGCGCGCAAGCCGTTCCGCATTCTGTGGAGGCGAAAGCGCAGGATCGAATTCTTCAGGGATGTTGCAGGAGGCAACGCGAACGGAGAGGCCAATTTGGGTAAGAAGCGCGAGACGACGGGGGGAGCGTGATGCGAGGATGAGGGGCCGGGAAAGAACCATACGTTCGTTCGAAGGACGACAGGCCCTCGCCTGTACGACCTTCTCTTATCGGAACATCGCCTTAATGCTGCCCCACGTGCGCCGGACACTGCTCACGCGATGGTTCACCGTCACATAATACGTGGAGCCGTTTCCTACAGCGGTGACCCGGTACTGGTACAGGTTGTCGTTGATCCGGTACGCGGCGTTGTCCACAAACTCATACGTCGTACCGTCGCCCTTGGCAGGGATGAACGGCGTCGTCAGGAGGATGAAAGGACCATCCACACCGGCCCGGCGCTCCACTTGAAAACCGCGGACATCGAGTTCGCTTTCGCTCATCCAACGAACTACGATATTGGTGCCGTTGCTGTATGCCGACAGCGTACCGTCTTTGATCCCTCCGGCGATTGCAGCAGATGCCGTGGCGAGTAGTAGCAATGCAATGACAAAACCTGTTCTCATCATTTCATTGACTCCCCTCTTTGCAGAAACCCTCATGGAGCGATTCCGATTGCCGGCTGTGCTCGATGAATAGTGCAGTGCAGATGTCGGGATTCCGCCCGCAGGCGGCGAGCATGTGCGGCGATTACGACGCCGCTCAACGAGAACCCGCATCCGTTGTGCGGAAGGCGGGACTTGAACCCGCATGCCTTGTGGGCGCCACCCCCTCAAGATGGTGCGTCTGCCAATTTCGCCACTTCCGCATCACTTTGCAGCGTGACAGGCCACTGCAAATACTACAAAGAAGGAATGAAAAAAGCAACCAATTTTGGACTATTTCACCAAGGCGGGGGCGCCAGCCGTTACATGCGTGGGCTGGAAGGCCTCAAAATTCCTGGCAGGGACGTACTGGGGGACCAGGCGCTTGAGCATCTGCTCGGTCATTATGTTGTCCCCCTCTTTCGCCAGTGAAATGAGGGTGTCCACATCCAGCCAGAGCCGTGACTCATAGGCCATTCCGGCCTTCGATTTCGGATTCGTATGGAGCGTGTTGTACTCCGCCACGTAATTGCGCCGGGACACCTGGATCTTCTGGTGTTCGGTTTTTTCTATGTCGTGCTCATCATAGAAGAGCTCTT
>JADLEA010000331.1 GCA_020846365.1 Bacteroidota bacterium | reverse complement strand
TCTCAGCGTATAGACGCCGGCCGGGACGTTCAGAATGATGTACGCACCGTTGACGTCGGCGGCCGCACCATAGGTGGTGCCGACGGCGGATACGTTGGCACCGACGAGGGGCTCGCCGGTATCTTTGTCGACGATCTTGCCTCGAATCTTGCCGGAGGCAAGCAGTGTCGCCGGCGCCAACAAGAGCAACATCGCAAGGATCATGGATCTCTTGCTCATAGGGGTTCTCCCTTGGAAATTGAACAGACATATCCCTCCCCTCCCCGCGGGCGTATTTTTTCCACGCTACCCACAGGAGGCCGTACCCTCACACGACCGGGAAGAAATGGGGTGATGGGGGATTTAGACAACGAAGAACGATGAAAGGGGTATCAACCGTCGGATCGCATCACCTCCCTTGGACGCGCACCTGACACACCCCGCCTGAACGGCACTCCGTCTCCACTCACCAGGATATTGTGATCCCTCGGAGGCCGTTCGGCGGGATCGTGATGTTCAGGCTAACACGGTACACCATGGTACATTACTAAAGCGGGCATGACAAAGCGTTTGCGACGAACCGCTTGTTTTTGAGGTTGAAATGGAGGAGCGCCCTGCGACTGTGCCTCCGTCGCGCACAGCAACTTCATCCCGGTTCTCCACGCGTTGGTCTCATCCCGCCTCGCATCTGTCCCAAAAACGAATCCTTCACACGGCGTGTACGGTATATTCACTGTAGACAATGTGCACAACACGCTGGCACAATATCCATCCAAGGAGGGTCCCATGCATGCACTGCTGAAGAAGCTTGTTGTTATCGGCGTCGTCGTGGCGGTCGCCGCATCAGCCTGGGCAACCGACAAGGTTCAGGTAACGCCGAAGGTCACCAAAGACCTTATCGTTACCAATCTCCTGAACGGCCTGTCGTCGGGGAATCGGGGAGTCAAGGAAAGCGCCGCATTCATGCTGGGCGAAGAGAAGGCGGCCCGGGGCGTGGTGCCGCTCATGCAGATGCTGCGCAATAGCGATGAGGAGTCTTCGCGGATCGTGGCCGCGCTTTCGCTGTGCAGGATCGGCGATCCACGGGGGGTGTACGCGGTGAAGCAGTCAGCGAAGTTTGATGACAGCGAGCGGGTCAGAACGTTGTGCGCCTGGTTCTACAACCAGTATGTCAAGCCAGGCTCCTTCGATTTTGTTGCGGTAGAACCAGCTGCCCCCGTCGAATTCGGCAGCCGGTGATCCCGGGTCGGACCCTCAGCGCGGATGGCCCTACCTCCCTGGTGCCATCCGCGTCCGCCCGGCACTATTGCGTGCCGGTCAGGCGGTCAAAAACCTTGTCGCGGAACGAACGGCTCATCGTGAGACGCGTGCCGTCCTGCAGTACGACGGAGTACTCCCCGTGAAACAGCGGCTGCATTTCTTTGATGCGTGAGACATTGATCATCGTCGACCGGTGGATGCGCAGGAAATGCTCCGGCGAGAGCTGCGCCTCCATTTCACTGATTTTCTCGCGCACGAGATGCTTCTTCCCCTGGGTATGCAGGCAGATATAGTCCCCCTGCGCCTCAATCCAATCCACATCTTCCACACGCACGAACGTTATCCTCCCCCCGCTCCGCACCATGATGCGTCCCACCCGCGCCCGGTCGGCTTTCGTGCTGTCCAGCATCTCGATCAGCCGTCGCGTGCTCTGGGTCCCGTTTTTCTGGCGCAGGGTCGACTTTGCACGATCCACCGCTTCCTGCAACCGCTCATCCTCGTACGGCTTGAGCAAATAGTCGAGGGCGTGCACCTGAAAAGCATTGAGTGCGTACTGGTCATATGCGGTCACGAACACGACGAGAGGTAATTCCTCGGGGGAGAGGCATTCCAGCACTTCGAAGCCGTTCATCTCGGGCATTTGCACGTCCAGGAACACAAGATCCGGATGATCAGCCCTGATCCGTTCCAGGGCTTCGACCCCGTCGCCGGCTTCGCCCAGGATCTCCAGCTCCGGATCCTTCTCCAGGAAATGACGGATTCCCTGGCGTGCAAGGGGTTCATCATCCACGACAAGTGTGCGAATGCGCTCCATGGTCAGGCATCCTGACTGTGAAAGGGAAATTTCATCACGACGTCCACCCCGCCATCCGGGGGACTCTCGAGCAGGAAGGACGACGCTTCGCCGTACAGGTGGTGCAGCCGCTGCCTGGTGTTCTTCAGGCCGATCCCTTCATTCACATGCCCACCGTTGCGTGATGAAAGCCCTGCGCCGTTGTCCCTGATATGAATGGTCAGGTCGCCGTTGGAGCGCACCGCAGAAACGGTGATCAACGCGGGACCCCGGCGTTTCGAAACGCCGTGGCGAATCGCATTCTCCACCAAGGGTTGCAGGATCAGGTTAGGCACCAGGGCATCCAGGAGATCAGGATCAACCTTCTGCTCAATGTGCAGGCGGTCGCCAAAACGGATACGCTCGATGTGCAGATACCGGTCCAGAAATTCCAGTTCTCTCCGCAACGTGACTTCCTGCATTCCCGCGCTGTCGAGCGTCAGCCGCAGGAAATCGCTGAGCCTCGCGACCATCTTGCTCGCCATCTCCGGTTCCTGCCGGATGAGGACCATGATGCTGTTGAGCGTGTTGAACAGGAAGTGGGGTTGGAGTTGCATCTCCAGAATCTGCACTTGCGCGCGTGCGAGTTCGGACTCCAGTTGCGAAGACCTGACTTCCCTGTCCCGATATCGCTTGTAAGCGACATGGCCAAGCGCGAATCCGCCGATGACGAGCAACCCGATAAGGACGGCAAACCATACCGTCTGGTGGAAATGTGGCTTCAGGGTGAACGTCACCGCAGCCCCCGCCTCGTTCCAAACGCCGCTGCCGTTCGCTGCCTGCACGCGGAAGCGGTAGGTGCCCGGCCGAATATTGGTGTAGAAGGCTTCGCGCCGGTCGCCAGCATCAATCCATTGCTTGTTGAAACCCTCCAGCAGGTACCGGTACCTGACGCGTTCCGGCGCGGTGAAGCTCAGCCCGATGAAGTGGAATTCCAGGTCGCCGTTTCCCGGCGGGTACGCCACGCCGGACAGCGCCGGGCCTTCGACATTGTCCACGCGCATCTGCTCGATCACGATTGACGGGGGGACGGTGTTTGACGGCATCCGGTGTGGATCGACCATGACGACGCCCGAAGTCGTCGGGAACCACAGCCGCCCATCCCTTCCCTTCAGGCCGCTCGCCTGATACCCCCCGTTGCATTCGTCGCTGTACATGCCATCGCTGATGCCGTAGGATTCAAAGGCCACGGTTTCACGAAGTCCGTCGAAGAGCGCATACAGGTCTTCGATGCGCGCCCTGTGCACCCCGTTGTTGGAAGAAAACCAGATCGAGCCGGCATCGTCCGGGAGAGCGATGTAGACGAACTCTTCGGGCAAACCCTCACTCGAAGTGACCGAGCACACGGAATCCCCCCGGAGGCACTTCAACCCCGCACCCATCGTCGCAACCCAGATTCCCCCCAGTGAGTCCATGGTCATGCCCATCACCCAGGCGGAGCTCCCCTGCGGAATGAGCGGATACCAGTGGAAACTGGAGGTGTCCAGCTGAGGCGGGCCGGACCCGGGCGGCGGCAATGGCGCTCTTCCGACGCCGAGCATTCTGCTCGCCAGCCAGATGTTGCCTTTCCTGTCAAAGAGCACGCTGCGATAGCCCGCTTTTACTTCGTTCATGTCCAGTCGTGACATGCGTCCGCGTTCATACACGAACAGACCCCCCACCCCGGCGAACCAGACACGGCCGTAGCGGTCTTCTGCTGCCGCGTGAATTGTCCCGACAGGAAAGCTCCGTGATGTCTGGCCTTCAAAACGCATGATGCCCTTTGTGCCGCCGATCCAGAACGCTCCCGACCGGTCCAGGACGTACGTCGCGACGACGGCGCCGCTGTACTGGGCATACGTCTTGGATGGCTCGAACCGTTTGCCCGATGATGCGAAGAGTCTGCCCACCGCACTGCTCACCAGGACCTCGCCGCGGGGACTCTCTCCCACCGACCAGATCATGTTCTCGACAACATTCGAGCCGATGCGGAAGGTGGTGAATTTGCTGTTGGTGAAGCGATTGACGCCGGCAGTGGAGACGCCGACCCAGAGGTTACCTTCGCGGTCCTCGAAAAGACTCAGGACCTCATTCCCCGAAAGTCCATCCTCCGACGTAAAGGATGAAAACCGGCCGTCTGCGTAACGGAACAGGCCCCACATGGCTGTCCCGATCCACACGGAACCACGCCGGTCCTGATACAACTGGAGGATCGAAGC
>JADLEA010000330.1 GCA_020846365.1 Bacteroidota bacterium | reverse complement strand
CAACATCGCCGAAGAGGTGGTGTTCCTGACGCAGGCGCGTGTCATCAAGCATCAGGGGGTTTGAGGCGGCAAAAAGGACACCCCTGAGGCATCCCGTCGATCGTAATCGACTCATCGCGTGACCTTCGATCGTATCCGCGTTCTGGCCGACGGCCTGGCGGAAGAAGTCCCCGATCTGCGTTGTTTGCTGGAGAGCGTTCAGAAGTCGAGCGGTAGCAGGCGCCGGCTCAGAAGGTTGGCGCTTCGGGCGGCGAATGATTCGAAAGAAGCGTCTCTTGTCCGGACGTTGAGAGATCAGCTTTCTCCCTACACCGTGAACGTTCCATCGCATCTCCGGGGGCTTTCTCTGGCTGAGCGGTGGGACCGCGTGCTTGCCACCAGCGAGGAACAGTATCATCACTACATGCTCGAAGTCGAGCTTGTCAACCGTCTGAATGCGGCCACCTTCTCACGCTGCGAGATGCGTCTTGCCTTTCTGCCTCACTGCTTGCATGACCAATCCGTGACATGTAAATCCGTCGTTCGCGGAGAGGATCATATGTGCAAAGGGTGTTCAAAGATGTGTGTGCTGAATGCGGTCAGCAAACTTCTGCGCCGGCACAGAGTAACGCCGTACATCTGGATGACAGCAAATCTCCGGTCCCTCCTGCGGCGGCTGCACAAGGAAGGGAAGACCGTGGCTGTGCTCGGTATTGCATGCGTACCTGAGTTGGTGCGGGGGATGCGAACCTGCATGCATGCGGGCGTCCCGGTCATGGGGCTGCCGCTTGATGCAAACAGGTGTGCACGATGGTGGGGGAGATTCTATCCCAATAGTGCGAACCTGCAAGAGCTGGAGCGGCTACTCCTGAAGAGTGAGCAATTCGACGATTGTTGACCTTCTCTACGCGGGTCAATGACCGCCACGCAGCAGTGCCGGGTTGCCAGCCCGGACATCTTCAGAGACACGTGTCACTGAAGCCGGATGGGAAGCCGGCGAATCCTCTTCCCCGTCGCCGCATAGATCGCATTGCACACTGCGGGTGCGACAGGAGGCAATCCCGGCTCTCCGACTCCCGTTGGATCCTTCTCACTCCCGACGATATGCACCTCGATTTCGGGGGTCTCGTCATAGCGGAGCAGCTTGTAGGCATCATAATTCCCCTGCTGCACGCGTCCGTTCTCGATCGTGATCTCCCCGTAGAGCGCGGCCGTGAGCCCGATGATGACGCCGCCTTCGATCTGAGATCGGATGCCATCGGGGTTCACCGCCCTTCCGCAGTCGACTGCGGACACGATTCGTTTGACCCGCACCCCGCCGTTGCTGTCCACGCTCACTTCGGCCACCTCCGCGACAAAGCTTCCAAAACAGGCGTGACAAGCGATACCCCGTCCCATGCCGGCAGGAAGGGGAGTTCCCCATCCCGCCTTTTTTGCAGCGAGCTCGAGTACACCTCTGAGCCGGGAATCAACCGGGAGCAGTTCCCGGCGGTATTCGAACGGATCCTTGCCGGCGAGAACGGCGATCTCGTCGAGGAATGACTCGTTGACAAACGCGTTCTGGGAATTGTACACGGACCTCCACCAGAGGATCTGCACAGGCGTGTTTGCCATGGCATACTCGACAAGGATGGAGGGGACGGTGTAAGGCAGTTGCGCTGCGCCGTCGACCGCATCGCGCCACCGATTCTCACCGGTCCCTTCGGGGAAGAGCTGGATGTTGATCGACGGCGCGACGATGCGGTGTTGCCATGCGCTCAGTTTCCCGTTGCCGTCAATCCCGGCCGCGAGCCGGTGAAGGCTTGCCGGCCGGTAGAAATCGTGTCTCATATCCTCTTCGCGTGTCCACACCACCTTCACAGGCGTGCCTGCGGCGCGAGACACCAACGCTGCCTCCACCGCAAAATCCGGCCAGAGGCGCCGACCAAAACCTCCGCCTGAGAGTGTAGGATGGACGACCACTTTCTCCGGAGGAAGGCCGAGCGCTCCGGCGACCGCATCGCGGGCTACGAGTGGAGATTGGGAGGGAGCCCAGATCTCCGCGCTGTCCGCCCGCGTGTGCGCAATGCAATTCATCGGCTCCAGTGGCGCGTGCGCCAGGAACGGCAGCTCGTACGTTGCTACGGACTTCTGCACGGCCGATGCGAGCGCCGCCGCAGAGTCGCCGTCGTTACGGGCGATTCTGACCTCCCCCGCACTCTTCTCCTGGAACATCTTCGCGATTGATGCGCTGCTCATCCTGGCGTTCGGGCCATCATCCCAATCGACGACGAGGTTGTCCCGCCCCTGGAATGCGGCCCAGGTGGTGTCGGCAAGCACGGCCACACCGCTGTGAACCTGCACGACACGCCTTACTCCGGGCGTTGCCAGTGCGCCGGCTGCGTCGAACCTTTTCACAGAACCGCCGATGACCGGACTCCTCTGGATTGCGGCGATGAGCATCCCGGGCACGCGGGTGTCAATCCCGAAGATCGCCTTTCCACGAAGTTTGTCCGGCGAGTCCAACCGCCGGACTTTCTTTCCAATGATCCTGTACTTCGCAGGGTTTTTGAGGAGAGGGTTTTCGGGGACGGGTAAACGAGCGGCCCGCTCAACGAGTTTGCCGTATTCCATTTTCCGGCCTGTGGTGCCGTGAACGATGCTTCCGCGTTCGGCGCGGCATGTAGAAGGCTCGACGCGCCACTCCTGCGCGGCCGCTGCGATGAGCATCTCACGTGCTGTGGCGCCGGCTTTCCGCAACGGTTCCCATGAGGTCCGGATGCTCTGACTTCCCCCGGTGACCATGCTGCCATATTTAGGATCGGCGAGCGCCTGCTCAACACGTATGCGGTCCCAGTCGGCCTCCAGTTCCTCCGCGACAAGCATGGGGATGGCAGTCCGTACACCCTGACCCATCTCCGCCCTCGCCACGACCACTGTGACGTTTCCGGATGTGTCGATGGAGAGATACACGCTGGGGGAGAGCGTGGTCCCGGACTCTTCCGCCATAGCCCACGCTTGGCGATCGTACACGCCGAGGGCCAGGCCTGCGCCCGCCACGGAGACCACCTTGAGAAAATCGCGGCGGGTTGTCGTCGGAGAGGTCATCGCATGCCTCCTTCCTCGATCACGCGCCGGATCGCCTTGCGGATACGGTTCTGTGTCCCGCACCTGCAGAGCGTTTCGGACATGGCAGCGTTGATCTCGTTTTCGGATGGCGCCGGGTTCCGGGAGAAGAGCGCAGCCGCGGTCATCAATTGGCCTGGCTGGCAGTATCCACACTGCGACACTTCTTCATCCAGCCAAGCCTCAACAAGGGGGTTATCCGGTTTTTCGCAGAAGCCCTCAATAGTGAGGATTTTCTTCCCGACTGCGTTCTCCACAGGTGTGATGCATGAGCGGGTGGCCTCACCGTCGAGATGCACCGTGCATGAGCCGCAGAGGCCGGCGCCGCAGCCGTACTTGGTGCCCGTGAGGCCCAGAAGGTCTCGGAGGACCCATAGGAGGGGAGTGCCGTCTTCCGCATCGACCGTTCTGGATGTTCCGTTTACGTCTAGCGTGATCAGGGCCATGACCGTCCCTTTGTGTTGGTGTTTCCTCCCGGCAGCCGCTGTTCCTCTTCTGAATGCCCAAAGATACCAAACTTTCTTTCGGAAATCATGGCCGCGCTCGACTCCCGCAAGACCTTCGCTCCAATTGCACAATCTCGCATTTTTCCCTTGACAACTCGCCAGTCTTAACGTATATTCCCGCGTGCACGTGGTGAGGGTGATCTAAGAAGACTCAGTCTTCGAGCGCTGTCCGACCTGTGCATCTGCTCTTTCAGATTTCGATTGCTCGATTTCCTTCTTCCACGAGGGCCGCATGCAGCGCTCGATTTCTCCCCCAATCGTCATGCCCCGTGGGAAAAGACTCCCTCCTCGCTCATCCAACGCTTCCAAAGCACTCACAAACTCATCCGCGGATTCCGCACTTAGACCCCGACCGGCTGTCCGGGTTTGCTTGCTACCTGACCACTCCGTAATTCTGTTTCACTCCACCAACCTGATTCCGAGCTCCAATGCGAAGTGGTTTCAGGCATTGGATCTGATCACCATGCCATGCCACAACGGGAGGCCAGAGTAATGCCCATCAACCGCATTTTCTGGTCGGGGGGGAAAGACCGGGATCTCCACGTCGTGTCTGGCCGGCCATCACCGAACCTGACCCTTAATTACCTGGCATTCGGAAAGAGCGATGGGACCGTCGAGTGGGCATCACAATATCTCGCGGCCAACGGCGACGTGACGTTGGTCTTCACGCCTCTCTTCAAAACGCAGGGAGCACAGCCGGCAGACACGCACAAAGGGTTCGGGATCTCTGTTCACACGAAGTCCGGAGTGATCACCCTCGACGCGGCCCTGCCAAACCCGACGAAGCGCAACTTCATCATGGAAGTGACTGCCACAGACACGTCCGTGCCCGCCACGCCGAAGGTGTTCACCGAATACATTCGCGTCCATGTTCACCAGTCCGTGACAAAACTCTGGCTCACGCCGGCCACGCTGACGGTCCGCCCATCCGGGGTTCCGCGTCCGGAGACAACCGAAATGAAGTTCCTGGTCCGCGCGCAATTCGATGACGGTGTCGTAGGCGACATCACCGATATGAGCGGTCTCACATGGTCGCCAATAAAGAACGTGAACGATGTCACGGGTCAGCTTGCCATTGACGCCGGGGATGCTGCGGGCGCAATCATTCCGATTACGGTGAAGTTGCCTGCAGCGTTGGGCGGCGCAACAGCGACTGCAAACATGAAAATCGGTACGCAATGGAGCATCGCCACGCCGGTCTCCGCGTCCATCGTCGCGGGCGGGGGCTGGCCCGGGACCCTCGAACCGCAGAGTGCACCGAACGTGCTCTTCCTCGGTGACGGTTTTGCGGCGACCGAAGAAGCGCGGTTCCGCAGCTATGTGAACTCCCTGGTGCAGTATCTCAAGACCAACCCGGTCAACAAGCCGTACGATGTTCTGGCAACGTCCATCAACTTCTGGACCGCCTTCGTTCCCTCGCCGTCGACGGGGGTGACGATCAGAGCCGAAGTGTATCCGGTCGGCACCGGTGCCGCGATGACCGCGCGGTTTGTTCCGGGACCGGAGAGGCCCCCGACACCGCACGCAGGGAACTACACGCTCGGACAGCTCCTCTATGTTGTCGGGCTGCCGATTCCCAGCGACGATGCAGGCATTGCAGGTCGCACCAATGCCGCCATCAAAGCCGAGTGGACCGCGCTGATCACTCCCGATCCCGGCCCGAAGGTCAACGATGCGTTGATCACATCCTGGCGCGGGTTGGCGAAGAGAGCCCTGATCGATGCGGTGGATAGCCCTTTGGGTGTGTGCGTCGGCGACAATATATCCAATCCGAATTCGATCAAGAACATCACGCTTGACGATCGCCGCGTGAAGCGAGACAAGATCGATCAATTGATGAGATCGCTTTCTGATCCGCGCGGAATTCCAATCCAGGATCTTTGGGCCAAGCGTGCCGACAACAGCCTGCCCAAAGACTACGACCTCGTCTGCATCCTTGTGGCCGGAACCGGCCGTGCCCTGAACGGTGAAGGGTACTTCTTTGTGGATGTTCTGGACACGCTCAAGATCGCACCCATCGCCGGAACGAATGCATTCAAACTGAATTATGTCCCGGCAGACATCCCGAATAGCTCTGACAACGGGCGGGGCCGGACACTTGCACACGAGCTGACGCATTCGTTCACTGTCGGAGACGAGTACGGCGAGCGCGAGCAGATGCCCCCGACAGTCACACTTGCCGTCGTCGACAAGTACGCGAATCTGACCCGCGAAGTGGACGTCCAGCGGGGAGCGGATACCCACGGTGATGAGGTGAAATGGAACTGGCATCGCATCCGTAAGGCGGGAGTGATCAGCGCAGCGATCACGGATGCCGGCGGCGGGAAATTCCGGATCCCCCTCAAGCTGTCGCATGGTTACCAGTTCGCAGTCGGGGACACCGTTCATTTGCGGGTGCGACAGTATCCGCAACCGCTCAAGAAGAACCCTCCGCTCAGCGCGCCTCTTGAGATTACAGACCCTGCGCCGGCGGCCGATGCAATCCACGTGCGGCTCAAGGCAGGCGCTGTGTTCAACTATCCCAACCTGATCCAGCCTGCGCAGTATCTTGCCACGTTTCTCGCGGGTTCTATCGTCTATATCCCGACGCCGGCGCCTGCATCGGTTCTGGACCCGAACGCCTATCCGTATGCGGAAATGATAGCCAAGCACATCAAGGAGTATATCACCACCAACAAGAAGCCGCTTACTGCTTTCCCCAGCGTGGTTGACACCAACACCCCGCAAATCCCGATCATCCCGGGTGTGTCCCTGCCCGATTGTTACAACAAGCATCGTCCGCGGATTGTCGGGCTGTACTCCGGCGGCATGACCTATCATAAGGGGCTGTTTCATCCGACGGGAAACTGCATCATGCGAGAGAGCCACACCGACGGCCGCGAGTTCTGTGCTGTCTGCCGGTACATCCTCGTTGATTTGATCGATCCGTTTCATCATTGGGCTATCGACCGCGAGTACAACAAAGTGTATCCCCTCGTATGAGCCAGGAACGCGACATCGTCACGACGCTTGCCACCGAGCTTATTCATGTCTTGGAGCCACTGCGTGAGGCGTTCGCCGACACGGAACGCTTCAAAGGATTTCTGTACGCGATGGGTTGGGAGGCGACCGGCCTGCCCGCGCCGTACGTCGAGCTGGCGGCCTCGGTAGCCGATGCGGTCAAGGTCGTCGAGGACCTGGGCGATGGGGAAGTGGACGCCGGCGATCTGGCGCGTCTGATATCGACGATCAAGGACCTCTATGACCGGGTGAATGCGATCTCGACGGCCCCTCCGGGGGTCAACGGCGGCGCCTTCCTGGCGGAAATTGGTGAGCGACTGCTTGAACTCCTGCTGACGGAGTACCTGAGCCGTCATCAGCCCACCTGGTACAATGCCTTCGCGGCACTGGATGTGATCAGTCAGGAAAACCTGCCTGCAGATGCAAACAAGCAAGCGCACGTTCGCACGCGGTTCAAGTGGGGTGAAATTCCAAAGATTCTCCAGGACCCGCTTTCGATCGTGCAACGGGTGTACGGCTGGGGCACACCCGAACTCGACACAACGATGCTCTTCGGTCACCTTTCCGGACTGCTGCACAGTCTGCAACTACCGGTGAATCTTACCGCCGTGGATGATGCCGAGGCGTTGACCTATGCAGGCGCGACGGATTTTTCCTTCGCCCGTCGTGTGCGGGGTTTGAAGATTCCCTTCCATTATACCACCATCGGCGACAAGCAAGTTGAGCTTTCCCTGGAAATCATGGAACTCCCGGCTGCGGGGGGCCATCTGCCGGGACTGGTGATTCAACCGGGCATCCCTTCCGAGATTCCCGCTGAATTCCGTTTTGGCGAATTCGTCACGCTTTCCATCCGGGCAGGAAGTGACATCGCCAACCGCTTCGGAGTGCTGATTCGACCGGATGATGGGATCAGCGTGAAGTACCCGTTCCAGGACGGGACCTCTTTTCCCAATGCCGGTTTTTCGGCCAGCATCGACTATCGACCAGCCGAGCCATCGATACTTCTGGGCACGCAGGGGGGAGTTCGGCTGGAAGCGAAAGGTGGTCAGGTCGGACTCGAGATCTTCAGTCAGTCGGGTGAGTTCGAAGTAAAGGGTTTCTCCGAGATCCATGATCTTGCCCTGGTGCTGGCGCCCGGGCAGGGTGACGGGTTTCTACAGACGATCCTCGGGAGTGAAGAAATCAGGGTGAGCATTCCCCTCGGAGTCGATTGGTCCAGCAAGACAGGATTTGGATTCCGGGGCTCGATGAATTTCTCGATCGCGCTTCATCCTCATCTTTCTCTCGGGCCGATCGAGATCCCGCAGTTCCAGTTGTCTCTGGAAGCTCCCTCCGGCGTGCCCAAACCGAGGATCGATATTGAGGCGGGAATCAATATTAACGGCAATCTCGGGCCGCTCAAAGTCGTGGTTGAGGAGATTGGACTGGGATTGTACACCACGTTTGAGTCGGGAAACCTGGGGCCATTGGATCTGGACGTGGGCTTCAAGCCGCCCAACGGCGTCGGGCTCTCGGTTGACGCCGGAGTGGTCAAGGGGGGCGGTTACCTCTATCTCAACTACGAAAAGGAAGAATACGCCGGCGCACTGGAGTTGGTCTTCAGCGGATTCCTCACGCTCAAGGCCATCGGACTCATCACCACCCGCATGCCGGACGGCTCCAAAGGATTCTCTCTCCTGATCATCATCACCGCGGAATTCGGCACGCCGATTCAGCTCAGCTTCGGGTTCACCCTGAACGCCGTGGGAGGTCTCCTGGGTTTGAATCGCACGATGATGCTCCAGCCCCTTGCCGAAGGAGTGCGCACCGGGGCGATCAACAGCGTGATGTTCCCGACGAACGTGGTAGAGAATGCGCCGCGCATCATCAGTGATCTGCGTGGTCTCTTCCCTCCGCGCGAGGGCATCTTCATCATCGGTCCCATGGCAAAGATCGGTTGGGGGACGCCGAGCCTGGTGACGCTGTCTCTCGGCATCATGATTGAAATCCCCGGGAACATTGCGATTCTGGGCGTGCTCAGGGTTTGTTTGCCCGATGAAGCCGTACCGTTGCTAGTCCTTCAGGTGAATTTCATCGGGGCGATCGACTTTGACAAGAAGGAGGCATGGTTCTTCGCCGGCATGTTCGAGTCCCGGGTGCTCACGATGACCATCGAAGGGGAGATGGGCGTCCTGGTGGCAT
>JADLEA010000329.1 GCA_020846365.1 Bacteroidota bacterium | reverse complement strand
TACAAGGTCGTGTACCGTGTGCACCAGGATGAGGTGCGCATCGTGGACGTCTTCGACAGCAGGCAGGACCCGGGGAAGATGACCGTGTAGGTGGGCACGCCCCGCACATCCAGCCCCAGCCGCAGGTGCAGGGCGCCGTTGGGGGAGTAAAGGCTATCGGCCGGGAGGGGCTGGGCCAGGCCCGTGGCGTGGAGGAGGAGGAAGGAGAGGAAGAGGGCGAGGGGGCGGGGCATGAGGGAGTGGTGATCGAAGCTAGGCCGAGCACCTAGAAACCGCCGCCTGCCTCCGGGGGGTAAATGCGCCATAAGCTCGTGGCCAATGCCGCCGAGTGTCCTTGGAAAACTCGCCTTCGCCAAGACTACGACAGGTAGAGAGCGAAGGGCGAGGCAACGAAGTATGAACGGTTGTAGTGGGTAGCAGCAAGAGGCCAAACTCTTGGGAGGCACTAGGCACAGCCGAGCTCCGGTAGGGGCATGAGATGCCAGTGATGATGTAACCGCTATTTCGTTTCTTCGTGTGTCAGTACAACACCTAACAAAACCGAGCATGAACGGCCTGATTGAATTGAATTCTCTTCCGGAGGAAGTACAGAAGTGCTTAGTAGCACGATATGGAAGCCTGGTTGAACTCTACAAGCGCATCTTCACTCTGCATAGCGAAGATTATCGTAACATGAAAGATGACCAAAGAGTTGCAATCATTCGAAAGCACCTGGACGGCATCATTGATGCGCTAGAGGATTGTGGAGTAGCGGATGGCGAAGACGTAGTCAGCTCTGTGGCAAGCGATTTTGGAGAACTGATTGTTGCAAAGACCGTCACGGACCTCAATGATTACCTGAAACCCCTCGGAACAAACTTTGAGGAGATGCGGCGATGGTTGAAGGATACATATGGTATCTGAGTGATGTGGCTATACAGCCGGATTCAGACCGGAAGCTCAACGTTAAACCAAGTGCCTACAGGTCGACTACAACCTGAAGCCGCCGCAGTTGTAGTGGATGCGTTGGAAAGGCAATCGTCCCGACCCGCCGACCCTGGCCACTGACCACCACGACGCTCAGGCTGAGGAGGTAGCCGACATCGCTATCCTGCTCGACCAACTGCTTGGGCGTGAAATTCGAAACTGCCGTGCAGCAAAAGTTGGTGAAGAACGCTGCCTAGTAACCTATAGAGAAGGTGAAAGGTGTGGCGACGAAGTACGATGTGTTGTAGTGGAACATGGCCAGAGGCCGAACGCCCGTAGGACTCTTGGCACAGCCGAGCGTCGGTGGGGGGGGGGAGTACGAATCAAAGTGGGCAGGTGTTGAGAAGTTCTTTGGACGTTGCCGAGTGGATTAGGTCCTTGTGCTTAGGTTTGCAGACAGCCGTCAGCCTATTGCCGACAAGCTGTCTTAAATGAGTCCGACCTTGAGAGTTAGCACTAAGCAAGCTAAGCGACCACTGCGCAAGCTATTGAGTGACAAATACTTGTACACTGATGAGGCCTTCGCAAACCGGGTCGCGACCTTGGACGATTTGAAGCTGGAAGATTGCCAGGTAAGCGAGGGCTTAAGTCTATTGACCCCCAGCGGCAAGCCGTTTCTTTTGGCAATCTCTTGTCCTTCAGAAAGGACCCAAGAAGCACTTTCAAGAGCCACCGAGTACATCGTTCAGTCAGAAACAATCGGGCTCTTGGTCGTTCACGCAAGCGATACTCAAGACCACACCTTTTACCGCCGTCGTTTCGATTCAAATGTGGTCGAGCGCATCGCCGATCTGGAATCCTACTTTCTCGGTGGGGTTGGGGCACAGTCCATTCTCTTTGAAGGAGCCGGTGTATATGAGCCCAACGCACATCGATCAGACGACTCATACTTACTGCCAATCTCAAACAAGCTGGAAAATCTCTTCTTTGACATACATAGTGTTATGAGGGATGTTGACGGCCTGCATGCAGATGCGGCTCTTGAAGAACTATGTAAGTTGATCTATGTCAAAGCGTTTGCCGAGGATCAAGGGTTGCAAGGCGTAGGGTTCGTACCTCACTCAAGGGAATTTGGCTCCACTGAAGAGTACGCTGCGACCATCCGCGGATTGTATCGCGATTCGGTTGAGTACGACTTGCGCGTCTTTCGCTTGAAGATTCCACAGTACGATAGGTCTCGCGGTGTCTTCAAGGACCCCATACGACTCTCGAGCAGTGCGCTTGTCAAGTCGTTTCAAGTCCTAGAGAACTTCTCACTTAAGAAGTCAACGGCAGATGTTAAGGGCAGGGCTTTTCAGAAGGTACTTGGACGTGCGATTCGTTCTGGGATGGGCCAGTACTTCACGCCAGCGGCAGTATGTGAGTTCATGGTGAACGTGGTTCAACCACAAATCCATCATCTCATTCTTGATCCATTCTGCGGCTCAGGTCATTTCCTCAGCCTTTCATTGGCAGCTGTTGCCGACCGCAATGATCCCTCTTCACGCGCTTTCCATGAGTTTGCATTTGGCAAGCTACATGGCATTGAGAAGAGCGATAGAATGACACGAATCGCGATGACCGATATGCGCCTTTCGGGCGATGGTCATAGCAACATACGATGCGCGGACTCTCTGTTACACTTTGACAACTACCCCGACATAGCTCCAGACTCGTTCGATATCGTTCTGACAAATCCTCCGTTCGGATCCTTACTTGGATCTGATTCTCTCGCACACCTTGGAACCTTCGAACTCGCACGGGGTCGGAAGACGGTCGGATTGGAAGTGTTAGGGTTAGAGAGAGCGGTAGCATTCCTCAGGCCGGGTGGGCGCATTGCGATTGTCCTACCCGAGAGCGTCTTCAGTGCTGATTCGACTGCTTACGTCCGGCAATGGATTCGCACCCGGCTTAAGGTGCGAGCAGTTGTCAGCATGCCAATTGAAACGTTCTCGCCCTTTGGGGCCAATGTGAAGACAAGCGTGCTGTTCGCAAGGAAATGGAAACCTGGGGAGGTTGTCGGTGATGACTACGATGTATGCATGGTGAAAATGGAATCAGTCGGTTACGACGCAAGCGGAAGATCAAAAGCGCACACTGACATCACAGAAGCTCAAACTGAGATATTGAGCTTTCTCAAAACCGAAGGTTGGTAACATGAACGCACGCATTCTAAATTTTCAAGAGGTTGTCAACGCGGGTCGTTGGAGACCGGAACTCTTCATTGAGCTCGCCAATGAATACGCTGCCAGCGACTGGCCGATGATGGCACTGAAAGACCTGGTGGAAGAATCGGGTGAGGCAATTTCTCCGCTTGACTATCCAGAGAACAAGGTCATCTACATTGGCTTGGAGAACGTCGAATCCGTGACAGGTGAGGCTCTTGGCCTGCTTCCAGTGGACAAGCAATCCATTCGTTCGCGTTCGAAAGTATTCAGCCCCGGCTACATTCTCTATGGCAAGCTCAGGCCATACCTAAGGAAGGCCTTGCTGGTTGATGATTCATTGGGTCAGGGGATTTGCTCGACCGAGTTCATAGTGGTTCGCCCAAGGGCTGAACTCATCATTCCCTCGGTACTTCGAGCCATTCTTGTCTCTGAACGCGTAACCGAGCAATTGACTAGACACCAGACAGGGGCTGCCTTGCCTCGCATATCATCGAAGGACTTCTTAGCCGTGCGTGTGCCGCTTCCTCCCTTAGAGATACAGAAAGAACTTGCTGAGCGAATTGCAAAATTGACCGCTGCTGTTAACGACGCCCGGAAGCAGATTAATGCCTATCCAAATCAGCTTGAAGCAGAAGTAGGCCAAGCACTGTACGTACAGCCAGTTTAGGTTTCGAACTTGTTTCGTCTTGATATTCGAGAGTAGTTCCGCGCCATGAACCTAACGTATTCATTGGCCGATGCGTTTGCGGCCATGTGCTCCTTGATTATCCGTGCCCCCGTAGCCGCAGTTGCACCACGCGAGGTGAGCATGCGCAGTAGTCCGCCGAAATTTGCCGCGTAGGACGACTTCCCAGTTCCCCGCGTTGAAATCGGCCCCGATATGCGTTCTCGCTTACCTGCTGAGTTAAGGGGCTCATGGACATGGCTGCAGGTTCCTGGAGCACAGTTGTCTGGACAATGTCCCTCAACCACAAATGTGCCACCACGATTGATGTGCAAAGCGTCTCTCAATGCTGCCACCCCTGTAGCCTTATTGATGAACTGGTCATGAATCCGTGGATGGACCAGATTCGCAGTGGCGGTTGATGGAGCCCAGTCCCAAAGAAAGACAGCGAGCAATTCATCGGGTAGGAACTCACTTGAAAGACGATCGAAATGCGCCTTGGATTCGTCAGCGGATGCGACCATTGATTTCACCTCTATCCGCAAAAGTTCACCTTGTCGCGTCTCAGGATCCCACTCACTGGCTATATCAATGCATGCAAAGTCGTTGTACTCGTGACCATAAATCCAAGCAAGTTGAATGTCGGTGACACCCTCCCGTAACAGAATCCGATTGAGGTAGAAGCCCCAAAGTGCTTCGATTACACCACCCATGCCACTCCCAATCCTACCACCTCGCGTTTGGAAGACCTCAGCCATGAATTGGTTCTGTTCCTGACATGCTTGAGGAGTATAGCGCATGATAATCTGCGCTGCTTCTTCGGGAGTTCTAGGCATCTTGAATCTCTGTTTGCTTTAAGTCTGGAAGGGTTCCCATGCGCATCAATGAGAATTTCGCGTGAGCGATTGAAGCGGAAACCCCGCAAGCCCGGTAATCCGGGCGCGGAGTTGCAGCGAAAAGCGCGACCCCGCCTGCATTTGAGGCGGGGGCACGCCCACACTTCGACTCCGCTCAGTGTGACAGGCGTGCATCATCCGTTCTGGTCGAGCTTCTTCACCATCGTCAAGATCGTCGCCAGCGCAACAGTCTCCCCCGTCTCATCCACCACGTCCACCAACCACTTCACGATCCCCCGCGCCACATCCGCGCCCTTGGGTGAGTCGGCGGTCTTCGGCCGTTTCTCCTGGTCCAGCTTCTCGCGGCACGTGAACTTGACCTGGATCGTTGACCCCGGATACACTGGTTTCAAGAACCGGCATTCCTCGATG
>JADLEA010000328.1 GCA_020846365.1 Bacteroidota bacterium | reverse complement strand
GTGGCGTTATCTGCGGGAGAAGCAAGAGACGCTGCAGCGGGAGTCGGGGAAGCGTAGCTCCCCGTATACGTGACAGCCAACGCGGGACCTGGCCAGAGGATTTCCATACCATGATGCGCGACGGTTTGGGAATAGAACGAAAACTGGTTGTTCCCCGTCTGCGGCACTGATGTGGGAACTGACCGGGTGTCGAATGAGTAGAAGTGGTTCCCGCCGAAGTCGCCGTCCTCCCAGGCATTCAGCCTGCGATAGTGCGTTTCGCCGGGCTCCCGCACGTTGTCCAGACCGTTCCAACTCCTGTGATAGTAGACGGCAGCTGACGCATCTCCGAGGATTGTTCCCGCCGCGATATTCGCATTGATGCGCACGACGTCCAGATCGCCTCTTGCCCACGCACGTTCCGGTGTATCGAGGGCTTTGTAGAGTCTGACCGATTTGCCCGACCTCGCAAGGCTGAGGCCTGTGACCTCGGGTGTGACGTACCACACTCCGTTCGTTCCACGGATGCGAGCCAGCAACTTGATGCTCCCGGCCGCCTGGTCCGGGACCCAGTCCGTATTCCACACGACGGAATACGGCGCGCTGGTGGCAGTGCCGACATGATTGCGGATCGCCAATTCCACGTCGGTCAGCGCGATATGGTAGTCGTGATGGTACTCCTGATAGACGCCGTCACCGTCCGTATCGTATCCATCGTAGTAGGCAAGAACGTCCACTCGATCGGCGGCCCCCCCCACGGATACGGTGATCGTGGGATTGTCGTTGAAAGTCCCTCCGAGCCCGGGTGAACTTATGTTTCCCGTTGTGTGGGCCTTACCCGCATCATAATAGATGCGGATTATCATTCCATACCATCCGTGCTGCCCCCATTGGAAACCGTATCCCCCCTGTGCAGCAGTCAATTGACCCGCGTTTGTCCCCTGAAATGTGTTCGTGCCTTCCACAAGATGGGCAAGCGGAACGGGAACTGTGACCATGACCTGGTTAATGTAATTCGGGCCCAGGTGTCCGGCGGGAATGCCGTTTGCCGTGCTGAGATCCGGGATGTCGATCCAAGCATTGCCGTTGAACCGGACCTTCCGGCCATGGGTGGAGATGTGGCCCCCCCACATCGACATCGTCGCTTCTGCCCGGATCGCTCCCTGCAAGTCATTCACCGGTATGCTGATGGTCGGGTTGGGGAGAAATGCCGCTGCCTCGGGGTAGAGCGTAGTGTTGATGTTCGGGTCTGTAACACGCCACAGGTTTCCATCGTTTGGGTTCATAATGCGCGTGTACTCGCGGTACACTTCTCCCGGGGCGGGCCCGTTGAATTGTATCTGTCCTAACGCCGACAGTGCACAGCATGAAATCAGCGTAACAACCATGGCGATGCGCCACGTGCCGGAACACAAAAGAGGCTTCATACCTTTTTGCTCTCCCTAATGAATGTGCAGGACGACGTCAATCCAGATGCGACGAAGGCGCAGATACCTACCGCCACCCCGGCAGGCATCTACGCCGTCATCAGTGCAAAACCGGCGGGGGACGCAACGGTCCCCCGGCCGGCAACGATCACTTCACCAGCATCATCTTCCGGATGAAACTGGTCTGGCCGGCAACCATGCGATAGAGGTACAGGCCGCTCGGCAGCGTCGAAGCATCGAACTTCACCGTGTGGTACCCGACACTCTTCACCTCATCCACGAGCGTGGCTACATTCTGGCCGATCAGGTTGTACACCTCCAGCTTCACCCGGGACTCGCTCGGCACGGCGAATTCGATGACCGTGGCCGGGTTGAACGGGTTCGGATAGTTCTGGGCCAGCTGGAACTCCGTCGGTATCTCCGGCCGTGTGGCTACGCTCGTGATGTCGCGCGTAAACCTGCGCACAACGCTGTAGGGTCCCCAGCCCCCCGCATTGTGTGCGCGCACGCGCCAGAAATACGTCTGATTCGGCAGCAGGCTTCCAAAGAGCCTCGTCGTATCCGTGACGTTCTGATCGTTCACCACGAAGACGAACTGTGAGTCCACCGCAAGATCGATCCAATACTTGTCGACCGCCGGTTGACTCTGCCTCCACACGAACTGCATGCTGTCGGTGTACTGGCGCAGGTAGTCGTTGGGATATACAAGCTCGGGCGCTGACGCAGCAGGGATACCCGTTGTAAACCTCCGTACCGGAGAGTAAGGCGACGTACCACCCACGGCGTCCGCATTGACACGCCAGTAGTACGAGGTGAGATACTGGAGGCCGGACACGGACTTGAAGGTATCCGCCACAGCGGGATCATTCACCACCATGCCGCCCGCAAACGTGGAGTCGGTTCCCACCTGGAGGTGGAATGACGTCGCCCCGGCAGGACGCGTCCAAACGACGGTTACAGGAGGCATCACGTCGGTGGCCGCCTGAGCGGGAGCAATCTGCTTCGGAACGGCCGGATCGGATTCATACGTCCAGAAGTTCCACACCGATGAATAGGGGCTCGTACCGCCGACGTTCTTGGAATTGACACGCCAGTAGTACCTCATCCCGTAGGCAAGTCCGCCCGCGGTTTTCGAAGTCCCGGTGATCGTGGAGTCGTCAATAACGATCCCCGACGCAAATCCGGGATCTGTCGCCACCTGGAGCCGGTAGCTCGTTGCGCCGGCTGTAGTTTGCCATGTATAGGTGACCGTCAAATCCTGATCCGTTGCGCCATCAGCTGGAGAGACGAGAACCGGTATAGACGGGTCGGCGACGATGGTCGTGAACGTGAAGGGGGCCGAGAACGCGCCGGTCCCGGCAACGTTCTTCCCATTCACACGCCAGTAGTACTGCGTGCTATTGAGAAGGCCGGACATCACGCTCGTGGTATCGGTCAGCGTGGAGTCATCAACCACAATCCCGCCGGCAAATGTCGGGTCGATCCCAACCTGCAGACGATACGTCGTTGCACCCGTGGAACGGTTCCACCGGAGCGTCACGTTGATCTGCTGATTGACGGCATTGTTCGCCGGGGACACAAGCACAGGAGCTGCCGGGATGGCCGAGATCGTCGTGAACGCTCTCTTTGCGCTCCACGCGCTTGTCCCGCCCGGGTTCTTGGCGTTCACCCGCCAGTAGTACTTGGTCAGGTTCGCAAGCCCCGCAACAACGCGCGAGGAATCCGTAAGCGTCGAATCGTCGAACGCAATTCCCGATACGAAGAGGGAATCCGTCGCGACCTGGAGCCGGAATGTCACGGTGCCCGCGGGTTTGGTCCACCGGAGGTCGGGGTTGACACTCTGATCCACGGCATTGTCCGCCGGCGCGATCAGCGCTGGAGATGCCGGGGCCGCAACGGCCGTGGTAAACATGAAGGCGTCGGAATACGCACCGGTCCCCTTTGCGTTCTTCCCACGCACCCGCCAGTAGTACGGCGTCGAGTTGTTCAGACCGGCAACCTGCTTGTTCGTGAGCACGATGGTCGAATCGTTATACACCACCGAGCCGAACCCGGCATCAGTCGCCACCTGCAGACGGTACGACGTCGCTGACGCCGCCGTGTCCCATTGCATGGTCGGGGGTGTGGGAACATTCACTGCGTTGTTCAGTGGCAGCGCAAGGCCGGGCTTTGCCGGGAGCGTGGTTGCCACCAGTTCCGCCGTGGCCGTGAATGCCTGCGGAGCGCTGCCCGCATTGCCCGCGAAGATGCCGACGCGTGTAACGTTCATCGGCCTGATCATGCCCGTCCACGATGTCCACGACGTTCCGTTGGTTGAGTAGTACACCAGGAATTGTCCGCCACTCTGCACAACGCGCAGCCAGACAGGAGCCGCAGATATGGGGACGATGCCGTTCGTGTACGTGTCCGGTTGACCCAGACCGTCATAAAAGGCGCCGACATACAACCGCAGGTTGGTGCCGTCGTGACTGAAGTTGAAGCGGGCCAGATTGTTTGAATCCTGCTCCACAACCACACCAAACAGCTGCACGCTTGTCGCGGAGCCGCCGAAGGGGTTCGTGAATTTCACAATCCATTCGAACACATTCCCCCCCGGGGTCACCGATTGCAGTACGCGAGGGGCCTTGTAGCCCGTTGTCCAGATGTCGTGTTCGATACTGCCGGGAACAGCAATAGACAACTGCTTTCCCACCACCGAAATCGTCGCATCTCCCAACGGGTTGACTGTCGTCCATGTGCCCGCATCGACCGAGGTCCCTACAAAATCATCTGACTTCAAGGCGGCATCATCCAGGTACGTGCCCGAGGTAATCTGATAGTCCGCTGTGACATCAGTGTGGGCACTGTCATCTGTTCCGTTGATACGGAAGTGGTATTCCGTAGCCGGGGCGAGCGGAGAGACGATGAGCCGGTGATCGGTGAAGTATCCACCGTGCGTGACCGGCGTGCCGGTATAGGAAGTCGTCGTCCCCCAGTCAATCTGCCCGTCCGCAGGTTCGTCTGTCTTCCAACTCACGAGCATGGAATTGGGCTGGATACGTGTCGTCACGTTGTAGACGTATGGAGGAGTTGTGTCCGAGGACGGCACGCTGTCATCTGCGTACTCAATGGAATCGGCATTGAAGAAGTAGTCCACCTCGGATGTGAACGCTGACGGCGATGGCCCAGCGTTGCCCGCGAAGAGACCGATGCGGGACACGTTCATCGCATGAACAAAGCTGTCCGCCAGCGTATAGGCGGAGCCATCCTTGGAGTAGTACATCTTCCAGGTGTTGCCCGTGCGAATAACCCGGAGCCAGAGAGGCGCTTCACCGTACCCGGAGAAAAACTTGTTGTCGATCTTTACCTGGGGAGAGGCAAACCCTCCCGCAAACGCCGCCGAGAAGGCCTTTACGCTGTCTTTATTATGACCGGTCGTGAAGTCAAACCTCAGAAGATTCGATGCATCGTGCTCTACCACGATTCCCTGCACGAGATATGACGAGAACGCGACCCCCGTCAGGGAGGAGAAATACTTCACGTCCACCTGGAAATCCGTGTTGGTACACGCCTGGGTGATGCGTGGGACCTCGTAGCCGTTGGTCCACAGATCGTGCGAGCTACCTCCGGGGACAGAAATCGCGAGCCGGGCACTATCTGTGTTCGTGCCCCGCAATGATATCGTGCCTTGCGCCAGAGGATCAGCGATTGTCCATAGCGGACGCTTCAAGTTGCGGTTATTAAAATCATCGGAGGTGAAGGAGGTGGGGCCGGCTAGGGCGGTGCTCGAAACCAGAACCGCGCTAAGCAGCACGAGAACCAGGGCTATGCCAAACCGCTGGACCAGTCTGTCCATGACTTATGCCTTTCCCTTTGTTGAAACGAGAAACATGATGATTTCGGCGTGTTTTCGTTCAAGACTACGGATCAAAGTTAAGATACCACACGCCGAATGTCAATCAGGTGACGGCTGTCACACTGAGAGCTTCAAAACAGCCCCTGAAGTGAAAGGGAGAAGCAATTCTCGTACCCGCGGGAAAGAACAGGATATGACTGGAATGAGCCGAAATCGCCCCCCGGATGAACGGAAAGGAAGCTCCCCTGGCTACATTTCGCCAAGAGAACAAAATCAGACTTTCTTTACAAGATACCGCTTTACCTTCTGGGTTGTGGTCTTCTCGAATTCATGGTCCATGACATAGAACTTGCGGATCTGTTTGAAGCCGGCCAGTTCCTTGTTCACCTCTGCGACTTCCTTGCCGATAACTTCTTTGATGAGGGCGTCCGTGATCTCTACGCCGCTCGTCTCCGAGAGCTCGATGAACGCCTCCGCATCCGGGACGATCATTGCCGCAATGATCTCGTCGTGTTTCTCGTCGGCTTCGCCGTACACCATCGACTCCAGGACGAATGCGCTTCGCTTGAGCAGATCCTCGATCTCCTCCGGATAGACGTTCTCTCCCCTACGCGAAATGATGACCTTCTTCTTCCTCCCGCTGATGTGCAGGAAGTCATCTGCGTCCCTGTACCCGAGATCGCCGGTCTTGAACCACTCCCCTTCGAACGCATCCCGCGTGGCCTGCTCGTTCTTGTAGTACCCGAGCATGACGTTCGCGCCTTTGGCCCACACCTCCCCGACCCCTTCCGCATTGGGCTGGTCAATGCGCAGGGTGACGCCGGGCAGCGGCAACCCTGCCGCGTCGTCCTTGAATGCATCCGGTCTGTTCAACGCGAGGATGGGCGAAGTTTCCGTCAAGCCGTATCCCTGCAAAAACGTAAAGCCGAATTCCCGGAGCCCCTTGGCGACCATCGGATCGGCCGCGGCCCCTCCGGCGATGAAGATGCGGATGGAGCCCCCGAACTTCTCGTGTATCTCCTTGAACACCGCGCGCTTGCAGTTCTTCCATCCTATCCGCTCCAGGAAATTGCTGGCGGTCACCAGCGGACCGATCAGCATGGCTGCAACCTTGCGCTCCTGTATGGATTTGTGGATCCTCTTGAACATTTTGTCGTACATCAACGGCACGGAGAGCAGCATGGTCGCATGCGATGACTGCAGATCGTCCACGACGGTCTTGAGCGAGCGGGCATAGTGGGCTGAGGCGCCCGTGAACAGCGGACAGAGCATGCCGCACGTGCACTCGTAGGTGTGATGCATCGGCAGCACCGACAGGAAGCGGTCCTCGGGATAGATCTTCAACATCCGGGTCATGCTCATCAGGTTCGCCGCGAGATTTCCCTGGCTGAGCATGACGGCTTTCGCGCGGCCAAGAGAGCCGGACGTAAAGATGATCTCCGCCATGGCATCCGGATCGATATCGGGAAGATCCGTCACGCTGCATCCGTCGCTGGAGAGGATCAACTCCTGCATCGAAAGCGATCCATCACGTTCGCCCGGCAGATCCATATTGATATAGTACTTCAGCTTGCGCAAGGACATCCGCCTTTCGCTGAGCAGCGGTTCGAACGTGTCCGAGTACACCACCGCCACGGAATCGGATTCGTGGAGGATATTCAGGATCTCATTCAAGGTGAGGTTTCGATCCACGGGGACGATGACATAGTCAAAACACATCGCAGTGAGATAGGTCAGCCCCCATTGCACCCGGTTTTCCCCGATCACGGCAATGTGGCTCCGCGCAGGTATGCCGAGTTCCCGCAGTGCGGCGCCAAACTTCAAGATGTTGTTCAGCAAAGATGAATACGTGAGTCTGCGAATAGGGGTCTCTTTGAGATCCTCCAGGGCCAGCTTGCTCCCAAAATCCCGCGCGGATCGGAGGACCATGTCCTGCACGGACGTGATGGTCGGGACGGTGTTCAGCGTAATCTGTGTTCTCATGATGTCTGTCTGGGCTGATCGGTGTGCTGGATTCAGTGGGCTGATGACTGCGTCGTCGGCGCGGCGTATGTCGCGAGTTTCCGGGCCGAGGCCTCTTCCACCTCCGCATGAAGGCTCTTTCCGCCGGCGTCCATGGTGACGATGGCCGGAAAGTCCTTCACCGTGATATGCCACATTGCTTCCGGGACGCCGAATTCAAGAAAATCGACGCCGGTCACTTCGGTGATACATTTCGTATAGTATTGCGCGGCCCCGCCGATGGCATTCAGATATACCGCACCGACTTCTTTCAGTGCCGCGAGCGTCTTCGCCCCCATCCCGCCCTTTCCGATCACTGCACGGACCCGGAATTTCCGCAGAATGTCCGCCTGATACGGTTCTTCGCGGCTGCTGGTTGTCGGACCCGCCGCGTTCATCACCCACCGGTCTCCCTTCTTGAGCGAGACCGGGCCGCAATGGTAGATCGCCGATCCTTCGAGTGACACCGGGGAATCGTGCGTGAGCAGGTGATGATGCAGGGAATCCCGGCCCGTGTGCATTGGCCCGTTGAGCAACACGACATCCCCCACCTTCAGCGCACGGACCTGCACTTCATCCAGAGGGAGGTTCAGGCGGATTTCACGTCCGGTAAGAGGGAGACCCGCACCCCTTGCCATCTTCACGGACGGCGTATCCTCCTTGTAGAGCCAGCGCACGATGGCACCCGTACGGGGATTGATGATCACCCCCAGCCGGCGGAAGGCCCAGCAGTCGTACGCCACCGAGACAAAGAAGCTCGCAGGGAGCCGGTGGTACGCGCCGATCTTGCAGCCGATGAGCGTCGCCTCGCCGCCAAAGCCCATCGTCCCTATCCCGAGCGTGTTGGCCTTGTCCATGATGTATTGCTCCAGCCGGGCCAGCTCCGGAATGGGATTGATATCGTCCAAAGTTCGGAAAAGTTGCTGCTTCGCGTAGTGAAACCCCGAGGCCCGGTCTCCGCCGATGGCCACCCCTATCGCGCCAATGCTGCAGCCGTGCCCCTGCGCCTGCCAGACGGCATGCAGGAGGCATTTGCGCACGCCGTCCAGCGTGCGGTCCGCCCTGCCGAGGTGCGGCAGTTCCATGGGAAGCGAGTATTGAATGTTCTTGTTTTCACATCCGCCCCCCTTGAGGATCAGACGGACTTCCACCTCATCTTTTTCCCACTGTTCAAAATGGACGACCGGCGCACCTTCACCGAGGTTGTTGCCGCTGTTCTTTCCGGTCAGAGAATCCACGGCATTAGGCCGGAGGTTCCCGGTCTTGGTCGCGTCGGCGATCGCCTCCTTGATGGCCGCTTTCATCCGGATCTGGTCGGCGCCCACCGGGGTCTTGATCTCAAACGTGGGCATGCCGGTGTCCTGGCAAATCGGAGCGGTCGTGTCGCAGGCCATGTCCACATTCACGGCGATGGTCTCAAGGGCAAGCATCGCCTGCGTGCCCGGGGTCTCGCGTTCGCGCGCCGAGAGGATCGCACGACGGACGTCAGGAGGGAGATTGGACGACGTCTCCACTATCAGTTTGAGCATGCTGTCTTTGAACTGATCCATACGGCGGCTCCTTTAGTGACAATAGTCGGGTCTGATTGCGTAGGGAATCGGGTCCTGCACGCCTGCCTGCTGGAATCCCCGCAAGCGTAAAGCACAGCTGTCACACACACCACATGCGAGGTCCTCCGCCTGATAGCATGACCATGTGTGCTCGAGTGGTGCCTGAAGTGAAACACCCTGCCTGACGATCTCCGCCTTCGTCAAATGAATCAAAGGGGTGCGGATGACGATTGCGGTGTCCGGACGTGTCCCGCGGCGGATGACTTCGTTAAATGCATCGAAGAATGCTTCCCGGCAGTCCGGGTAACCGGATGAATCTTCTTCCACAGCGCCGACGTACACAGCCCCTGCCCCCAGCACCTCCGCCCAGCTCACAGCTACGGCCAGCATATTCGCGTTGCGGAATGGCACGTATGACGTGGGCACGTTGTGCGCGTGTAGATCCGCCGGGCTCACCGGGATGTGCGGGTCGGTGAGTGACGAGCCGCCGATTGCCGCCAGGTGCGCAAGGGATACCACGAGCGTCTGGCGGACGTCATAGTGCCGGGCGATCGCTTGAAACGCCCGGAGCTCGCGCTGCTCGGTCCGCTGGCCGTAGTTCGCGTGAAGAAAAGCCAGCGTTGCGTGCTCGCGGGCAGCGATTGCGGCCGTGACACAACTGTCCATTCCCCCGCTGACAAGGACGATGGCTGGAGTGCGGTCCATCAGACTCCCCGCGTACCGGGATCCCAGAGGAGCTTGTGCATTTGCATCTGGAGGCGGGCCTGCAGTCCGCTGGCTAGAACCCATCCCGCCAGCTCTGTCGGGCTCAGGAGGCCAAACACCGGAGAAAAAAGAACAGGACAACGTTGGGTGAGCGCATGCTCGGCGATGGTCGCGCATGCCCAGTCGAAATCCGCCTTGTCAGCGATCACGAACTTCACCTCGTCGGCCGGGCGGAGATGCCGGATATTCGACCAGAGGTTTTTGCCGGCCATGCCGCTCCCCGGACACTTGATATCCATGATGCGGCTCACCCGGGGATCCACCGTGCTGATATCCAGACTCCC